>NZ_JALAAC010000023.1:0-67920 GCF_037546855.1 Vibrio sp. 1-Bac 57
CCCTAATAACTGGCGCGTAGGTTGGTATTGTTTTTGCGCCTTTTCTTTTGCAAAAACGATGACAACCGTTATGCGTCCGAGTTTATTAGCTTGTTATATGCAATTCACGCAAATTACCTAAAAGACTATCCCCGTCATCATACATAATGATTTCTGTTCCTGTTGTCATCAGAACATCAGTTTCACCAACTGCATACCTGATCATATCTAACAACTGCCAAAGCTGTTTCATAAGTAAAGTAAGACCATCATAGTTAAGAGATAAATGTTGAGTTTTATTATTGATGGTTCGTAAGTCATTATGAGACATAACCTTATTGCGGTATTTTTTTAACCCTGTAGAAGTAAAAGTTTCAAGTGTATTAGCTAATAGTTCTGACAACTCTTTATGATCGGTAAGTGCTAATTCTTCAACCAAAAATTTGAAAGATAAATTAGAATCGTTTCCTCTACCATTCTTAGCGGGATCTAAGATTCGAGAAATTCCCATATAAATAGTATTCAATAGAGAACGCTGATAACTAGAGAAAACCATTGGAGCAGTTTTATTTAATAATTCGATAGCATTTGGATTTACAAATAACTGATTATACAAAGTGAATTCGGTTGCCAGATCAGCAATCACTCTCTGCATTTTTTCGATATATTCAGAACTCATAAAGTTTCCTTTGCATATAACAGCGTAATTAAGCAGAACTATTCTGTATTTCCGGTGGATAGATAGAACGCAATTATTTATTTAAATTTGATGTTAGAATAACAAGCTGAATAAACTAATCAACAAGTTAAAAATAAAACTGAAACCTTAGTCATGTAGATAGACAGAATAATCCCACATTTATGGCGGAAATGCAGAACTAAATAGATTATGTGAAAATAGATTATAGTTTTGTCATGCTGAATAAATTAAGCAGTTAACATTGCCCATCATGGAAAATAAATCCCACCGTTGAGTTTTCCCAAATCATCAATGGCTTTTAGCAAAGCCAAACAGGATGTTTGGATTAGGCTCGTTTGGCACATGGATGTGCCGTAAGAGCCGGTGCGTTATAAAAACCATTTATTATTTGGATCAGAAAACTCAACGGTGTCAGTTTCTTTGACTTTTCTGGGTGCTGGTTTCTTTTCTGCTAAAAGAAAGACGTGTCGCCGACAGGGCGAAACCACTGTAAAGAAGCACCAACCAGACTGGATGAGCGTAGACGAACCCTAACTCAAAGCAAACTAAAAACTGCATTTCCACGCGGAGCATGGGAACGAGAATGTAAGCTTAAGCTAAGCATAAAAACATTGCTCATTGTGGATGAACAATCCCACCGTTGAGTTTTCCCAAATCATCAATGGCTTTTAGCAAAGCCAAACAGGATGTTTGGATTAGGCTCGTTTGGCACATGGATGTGCCGTAAGAGCCGGTGCGTTATAAAAGCCATTGATGATTCGGATCAGAAAACGATTCGGTGTCAGTCTCTTTGACTTCTCTGGGTACTGGTTTCTCTTCTGACCAAGAGAAAGTAAAGTCGCCGCAAGGGCGAAATACCAAAGCATATAATTAATCAAACAGACCGGATGAGCGCAGACGAACCCAACTCAAAGCAACCCCATCCAAAGCACGCAATTAATCGCACTGACCGGATGAGCGCAGACGAACCAAACTCAAAGCAACCCCATCCAAAGCACGCAATTAATCACACTGACCTGATGAGCGTAGTCGAACCCAACTCATAGCAAATCCAAATAAGCGATGGCAACCTCGCGAGGTTAACTACTCCTATGCCATGGTTTCCCTAATGCCATCGGCTCAAACAACTTCAATCGTTGCTTGTCACGACTCAACATCACCAACACCACTAATGTCGCAACATAAGGCATCATCGCTAATAAATTAGAAGAAACATCCCAATTTAACCCCTGTGCAACAAGGTGCATAATGCTTGCAAAACCGAATAAGTAGGCGCCTAAAATAATACGTTCTATTCGCCAGCTCGCAAACACAACCAAGGTTAATGCAATCCACCCCTTGCCTGATACCATGCCCTCTGTCCACATGGGAGTATAAGCAATGGATAAGTAACCACCTGCTAAACCGGCCATTGCACCACCAAAAATAACCGATAAATAACGAATGAACATTACCGGTAGTCCTAAGTTGCTAGCAACGCTTGGGTCTTCGCCAACCGCTCTTACCGATAAACCTTGGCGGTGATAACGGAAGAATAAATACACCACAATGACCAATATCCAGCTTAAATATACAATCGCATTTTGTCCGAATAGCGGCTTACCTATTAATGGAATGCTTTGTAATGCATCGATAGATAATGAAGGTAACACGGCTATTTGCTTGCCCTCATAATCGTTGCCTAAAAAAGCGGATAAACCAGTGCCGAAGATAGTTAGCGCTAGGCCGGCTGCCACTTGATTTGCATTTAAATTTAATGCAATGAAGGCAAATAAAAGTGACATCGCAATACCAACTAAGATCGCCGCGATAAAACCAATAAAGTGATTATCCGTGTGGTACATGGCAATAAAGCCTGCAACTGCGCCCATCAGCATCATGCCTTCTTGACCTAAATTGAGCACGCCACTTTTTTCACATACCATTTCACCTAACGCAACCAATAATAGCGGCGTACCGGTCATGATCATGGCGTATAAAATATTGGTAACTAAATCAATATCCATTTGTTGATCTCCTTAATAATCTTTAATGTTTAGCAGCTGCTGTGAAACCAGGTAACTTAACGGTGAATACGATACGGTAACGGATCAGCACATCACAGGAGAGCAAGAAAAATAAGATCAGTCCCTGTAAAATACCTGTGATTGCTCTAGGTAATTGCAATACCATTTGTGACATTTCCCCGCCCATAAATATTAAGGCAATTAATAACCCTGCTAGGGTAATTCCCACTGGGTGCAAACGCCCTAAAAAGGCAACAATAATCGCCGAATAACCGTATCCGGGAGAGATAGCGGGGATTAATTGGCCCGTTGAACCGGTGACAATGACTGCGCCGGCAAGCCCTGCTAATGCACCTGAAACCAAAAACACCATCGCAGCTAATTTTTTCTCTTTAAACCCTGCCATGCGAGCGGCTGGTTTATCCAACCCTAGTACTTTGATTTGGAAACCTAGAAAAGTTTTGCTCATAAATATCCAAACAATAACCAAGGCTAAGATGACCAATAACAAACCAAAATGTAGGCGTGTTCCTTCAAATAAAATAGGTAATAAAGAGCTGTCTCCAAATAGGGCACTTTCAGGAAAGTTATATCCGCTCGGATCTTTTAAAGGGCCATAGACCGCCCACAAAAGAGTATTAAGCGCGATGTAGTTCATCATGATGGTCACTAGCGTTTCGTTACAATTTAAACGCAAGTTGAGGAACGCTGAGATGCCCGAACAAAGCATACCGCCAACCATACCTGCCAGTAAAACTAAGGGCATTGCCCAGAAGCTATCTGAATCAACAAATTGTAAGGCCATGGTGGTGGCAACCACTGCACCTAATAATAATTGTCCTTCTGCCCCGATATTCCATATTGAAGCGCGATAACATAAGGCCAACCCATAGGCGCAGAGTAAAATAGGGATTGCGACAACTAGTAATTCTGTAATGCCATACCAATTTTCGATAGGGCTTATAAAAAAGGTATACAGCGCGAGTTGTGGATCTTTTCCTAATCCCCAGAATAATACGGTGGCTGCAATCAGGGTTAAAAAAACGGCCAATACAGGGGATAGGTAACCCCACTTTGCCGAAGCTTGCGCGCGAGGGGTTAACTTAATCATGACTTGTTGCTCCTATTTCCACTGTTTTTGTCGCCGCGGTTGTTGCTGTCTTTGGCTCTGGCTCTGTACTTGGTCCAAAATCACCGGCCATCCATTGTCCTAACTTAACTAACGGTAATACTTCCGGTACTAAAAAGTCTGATACGCTACCGTCACAGATAGCACCTAAGCGGTCACTGATTTTATATAACTCGTCTAAATCTTCGGAAATAATCAAAATTGCACAGCCACGGTCTCTTAACTGTAAAATTGCATCGTGAATAGCGACTTGGGCTCCAATATCAACTCCCCAAGTTGGGTGCGACATTAATAAAAATTTTGGCTCTTGATCTATTTCTCGCCCAACAATGAATTTTTGTAGGTTGCCGCCAGATAAGCTTGCCGCGCTAGTGTGGTTACCCGGCGTTTTTACTTTATATTGTTTAATTATTTTGTCTGCTAACTGCACAATTTTAGATTTTTTTAAGAAGCCATTTTGCACTAAGCCTGAATCAAAGCTGGTCAGTAGTGCGTTATCGCATAAGTCTAAATCAGGAACAGCACCTCGGCCTAGGCGGTCCTCTGGCACAAAAGCTAACCCTAAACGACGACGCTTTAATGGACTGAGTTGATCAACAAATTGACCAGCAAACTTTATTGCTTGTGAATTACGGTGGATCTCTTCACCGGATAAGGCTTTTAATAACTCTTCTTGTCCATTGCCTGCTATTCCTGCAATACCTACAATTTCGCCCTGTTTAACCTGTAAATTAATATTTTTAAGTGCAATATCAAATTGCCCGATTGACTGTGTAGACAAGCCTTCAATACTGGCAAAAACATCACCGCCTAGAGCGCGTTTACATTCATTACTGATCGCTATATCGTCGCCTACCATCATGCGTGCGATGGACTCGGAGGTTTCATTCTTAGGGATGCAATGACCAGTTACTTTACCTGCTCTAAGGATGGTTGCGCTGTCACATAGCTCAGTGACTTCATGTAATTTATGGCTAATAAACAGTACTGAGCAGCCTTCTTTAGTGAGTTTTTTTAAGGTTTTAAATAGGTCCTGTACTTCCTGTGGGGTTAATACAGAGGTGGGCTCATCTAAAATGAGTAGTTGTAAATCTAATAATAAACAACGCACGATTTCAACACGTTGGCGTTCACCTGTGGATAAACTAGAAATACGGCGCTCGGGATCTAAGGGCATACCATAGCGCTCAGACGTTGCTTTGATACGATGCGCTAATGTCTTGAGGTGGCCTGCTTGGTCACCTAATACGAGTGCTATATTTTCAGTCACGGTTAAGGTTTCAAATAATGAAAAATGTTGAAAAACCATGCCAATACCTAAACCACGTGCAATCGCAGGTTGATCTATCGAAACAGGTGAGCCATTCCAAATAATGCTGCCAGCATCGGGTTTAACTACGCCGTATAACATTTTCATTAAGGTGCTTTTCCCCGCACCATTCTCTCCCAATAGGGCATGAATTTCGCCATGCTCTATATCTAGAAAGACTTGATCGTTGGCTTTACAGCCTGGATATTCTTTGGTTATCCCCTGCATTGCCAAGCGTTTAACATTGCTCATTAATAAATCCCTTTTAATTACAATGATTACTGTGTCTTTTAAAAACAGCTTTTAATAAAGGAGCATTTTGGTTGTTCTATAACCATCAGAATGCCCATCGAAATAGCCTTATTAATACTGGTTTACACTGTAACCTGTCCAATTGGTCAAAGTTGGTATGATATTAGCAATAACCTTACCAGTTATTAAAAATCTATTGGCTGAATGCCCGTAAGTGATATTTTATAAAGTGCTTAAGATGCTAATAAATAAATGATTTTATGTTTTTAAATGCGTTTTTAATGGTTTTTTAAACCTAACAAGTCAGCTCTTAAAATAATTTTATAAGCACCAATAGTGGACATTATTTTCTCTTTTGCACCATTACAGGGCTTCGATTAAAACAGTAATCGATTAACGATTTGTAGTTGATGAGTATTACTATTTGTTGCTGTAACGGATCATCAACAGCGTTTAACGAACAGCAGAATAGTGTTTTTATATAATGAGGTTTATTGTCAATCTTACCGAGATGAAAAAGGAAGTTAGATGAGTTTGGATAAAATAAATAATGCCAGTGCAGAGCAAGCTTATGATCTTTTTGAGCACTGCTGTTGCGCGCCAAACTGGATTAATAGCATGGTTGCAGAGCGTCCATTCAAGAATATGAGTGCATTATTAGCGGCATCACAACGCATATTTCTGCAATTATCTGAGCAGGATTATCTAACTGCTTTTACCGGACATCCGCAAATAGGTAATTTAGCGACTCTACATGAAAAATATGCCAGCACTTCTGGCAGTGCAAGTCATGAGCAGTCTGGTATGTCAGTGGCAGAACAAACACTGCTTGAGGAGATGCTGGACTTAAATAAAGCTTACTTAGCCAAGTTTGGTTTTATTTTTATTGTGTGTGCATCGGGGAAAAGTGCACAACAAATGTTAGCGATTATTCAATCAAGGATCGGTAACGATCGTCAAACTGAACTCACAATAGCCAGTCAAGAACAGGCCAAAATAACGCAAATTAGGTTGGAACAATTATGATCAATAAAAACCCAATAACCACACACATACTTAATACTGCACTGGGTAAACCGGCAGCGGATATAGCCATTCAGCTTTTTGTTTTAAATGAGCAAACTTGGCAGTTATTGTCTGCTGCTGTGACTAATGAAGATGGACGCATTGATGATTGGTTGGATAACAGTTGGTATCAAGATAAACAGCCAGAGGATCTTTTTTCGACCTATAAAATCGTATTTGAGCTGGATGCTTATTGGCAGAAGCAAGGTATTGATGCCTTTTATCCTAGCGCTGAAATCTGTTTTAAAGTGCAGGACAGTAAGCACCATCATGTGCCTCTCTTGCTCTCCCCTTATAGTTATTCCACATACCGTGGTAGCTAGTAAGTATTTATTTTACAGATCCTAAAAAACAGTTACCTAAAAATAAGAATAAAAAGGACGATATAGATTATGGAAAATTACTTAATTGAGGTCGCGCATTTAGTATTGCGTTATTTTCATGTAATTGCGGGCATCGCATGGATTGGGGCTTCCTTCTATTTTGCTTGGTTAGATAACAGCTTAGAAACGCCCCCAAAAGTAAAAGCAGATAAAGGTATCAGTGGTGACTTGTGGGCTATTCATGGCGGTGGTTTTTACGAGGTGGCTAAATATAAAAATGGGCCCGAGCACATGCCAACCACTTTACATTGGTTTAAATGGGAAGCTTATACAACTTGGATCACCGGTGGTTTGTTATTTAGTTTGCTGTATTACGTTGGCGCAGATGTAAACCTATTAGATGGTAGTAAAAGTGAATTAAGTAAACTGGCGGCGATTGCAACATCACTGGGTAGTATCGCGGTAGGTTATATTATTTATCGCCTATTATGTAATTCGCCTTTGGTTAAAAACGGTTTGTTATTTGCGGTAGCTATGGTGCTGTTGTTAGCATTATGGGCTTGGGGTTTTGACCAATTGTTTGCTGATAAAGCGGTTTATATTCATATCGGTGCATTAATTGGTACCTGTATGGCGGGTAATGTTTATCATATCATCATGCCTGGTCAGCGTTATCTCGTTAAAGAAGTAGAAGCAGGGCGCATTCCTGATCCGGCTGTAGGTTTAAAAGCAAAGTTGTGTTCAATTCATAATAACTACGCAACCCTGCCGATTATTTTCATTATGCTAAGTAATCATTTTTCACATACTTATACGCATCAGTATGGTTGGTTAGTGTTAATCGCCTTTATCGTGATTGGTATGTGGATCAGACATTATTTTAATCTTAAACATCGCCATATTAATAAACCTTCTGTGTTAATCAGTGGTATTGCTGCATTTTTTGCATTGATGTTGGCGATTGCACCTTGGGATAGTTTTGCGCCGAGAGTTGTTGCAACGGGAGCAGAAACAACCGATATAGCGCAAGTTTCAGATGCGCAAGCTTGGTCTATTGTAGAAAAGCATTGTACTGAGTGTCACAGTGCAACACCGACTTCAACGATGTTTGCTAGCGCGCCGTTAGGGTTTACGCTTGATTCAATGCAAGCTGTGGAAATCCAACATGAAAAGATCTATTCGCATGCGGTGTTAAACCAAGACATGCCTTTAGCTAATTTAACTAAGATCACAGCAGAGGAACGTGAAACTTTGGGTAGATGGATTGAAAATTATCGCCTGAAGAAAGCCAAGCAGTGATTAAAATTTAACGTTCAAGATGAGCCCTGTTTAAGATGTTAGGGCTCCTCGTTCACGCTGGCTGATCATCGGCTAGTGCTGCTTCTATTTGTAAATGTCTTGGTTATAACGTACTGAATAAAATCTTGAATAACGTATGAAATAAAGCACTTATCTTGAGTGCTTTTAACCTATCCCGCTACATTGAATTTTTCTCATCTTCATCCAGCGTAAGTTTCATTATGATTTTTGTCTAAATATGTTTAAATAAGGACATATCTTTTAGACGTATAGAAGTCCATTAATGAAAAAATTAACTATATTAGATGGTGGCATGGGACGCGAACTTAAGCGTATTGGCGCACCGTTCTCACAACCATTGTGGAGTGCACAAGCACTGCTAGAAGCCCCACATTATGTAACGCAAGCACACCAAGGATACATTGATGCAGGTGCTGAAATTATTACGGTTAATAGCTATGCCTGTGTACCTTTTCATCTCGGTGAAACATTGTATCAACAACAAGGTAGTGCATTAGCCACACAAGCTGCAGTGATTGCTAAAGACGTTGCAAAAGGCGCTAAACATGAGGTTTTAGTGGCTGGATCTTTACCGCCTGCTTTTGGATCTTACCGTCCAGATTTATTTGAAAGCGAAGGTGCCTTTGATATTTTAAGCACTTTATTTAACGCGCAAGATGAACATGTAGATATCTGGTTGGCTGAAACCATCTCAAGTATTGAAGAAGCACAGGTTATGTCAAATGTACTTAAGCATTCAACAAAACCTTGTCACTATGCATTCACATTAAGCGATGAAATTGAACAAGTTGCTAGATTAAGATCTGGCGAGTCTGTTACAGAAGCTATTAACATTATCCTTGATGGCAGTTTTAATGAAAATATTGACGGTATTTTCTTTAACTGCTCTATTCCAGAGGTAATAGAGCAGGCAATAGCAGATACTAACCAAGCTTTATCTGTGCATAACATACAGGCCAACATCGGTGTGTTTGCTAATAGCTTTACACCGATCGCTAGCGATTATAAAGCCAATGAAGGTGTGCAAGCTTACCGTGAGTTATCCCCTGAAGCCTATCTCGAATTTGCTAAAAAATGGTATGAGCTAGGGGCCAATATTATCGGTGGATGCTGTGGTATCAGACCTGATCATATTCAAGTGCTGGCTGAGTGGAGAGATAGTATCGAAGCAGCTTAAGCTAATACCAACTCTGCTAAGTAACTGATCAATCTTATTGGTTAAAAGGAACTATTTTCGCGTTAAAAGTTTTGTAAAGGGAGTAACCATTTACGGTCACTTTTGCCTTAAACTAGCTCCTTTTTCCTGCATAATATTCGATTATTAAACTAACGGGGTAGGTATAATAAAACCCATTAATTGGTCATTAATTTATTCTGTGGCATCAATGGGTGCCACAAAAATCATTGCGGCATTGCGCGATTTTCTCTTATCCACGATAACTACTCCTTGTTTTTCATCTTTACGCTTTTCCTATATTTTTTGTCTCACTATCTCACTATGTAATGACAGGTGAAACTCTATTTCCAGCAATAAAAAAGTGATTCATTTCAAATTTTTATAAAACCATCTCTTTTAATCTCTATTTATACGATCTCCTTCAAATTTATTTTAAATCCTTTTAAAACAGTTGCTTATAAATTTTTGTGTGCTTTGTGTCTAAAAACAAGCCATAAAATAGTGAATAAAATGGAATCTTGGTTAGTATTAATTCCGTATTGTGGAATTCATAACTGGAGGTCAAGATGGCATTAGTAGCAATTAAAAGATTACAAGAAGAATACGAACGCATTTTATTAGCGAGAGATATGGATGGCGAAATGGCTACAAAACTAGCCGCTGGCTTTGTAGAGATGGCTAACGAAGGCACTTATTCTCATGGTATTAATCGCTTTCCTGTTTTTATTGATCAAGTAGATAAAGGCCAAATCAAACTTAATGAAGTGCCTAAATGTGTTAACAGTATGGGCGCGCTTGAGCAATGGGATTGTAATTTTGGACCCGGTGTTTTGAATGGTTTGATTTGTTCTGAACGAGCAATGGAATTAGCACGCGAACATGGTATTGGCATGGTTGGTATGCGTAATTCTAACCATTGGATGCGTGGTGGTGCTTATGTATTAAAAATGGCGAGACAAGGATTTGCTGGTATTGCATCAACTAACTCAATTGCTGTTATGCCTGCTTGGGGTGGTAAAGATCATCGTGTTGGTTCTAATCCGCTTATTATGGCAATTGCCGGCGATCCACCTGTAGTTGTTGATTGCTCAATGAGCCAATTCTCTTACGGTCAATTACAAAACTATGTATTAGCTGATAAGCAATTACCTGTTGTTGGTGGTTTTGATGATAATGGTGAGTTAACGACTGACCCGCATATCTTATGGGAAAACAAACGTTTATTACCAATGGGATTTTGGAAAGGTTCGTCGATGTCTATCGTATTAGACATGATGTTAACGGCAATCACTGGTGGTAACTCTGTTCCTGCTCTTACTGAAGATATGGGCGGCGAATTTGGCGTATCTCAATTCTTGATTGCGATTGATTTGAGCAGAACTATGGAAAAAGACCAATTTGCTCGTGAGATGAAACGTATTCGTGATTATGTATTAGCGTCTGAGCCTGCTGAAACAGGATCTGTAATGATTGCTGGTTCAGAAATGCAGAACTTCATCGATAAGCATGAAAAAGCCGGTGGCATCGAGATTCACGATGAGATTTGGAATCAAATCACAGCCTTGTAATTGAGCGCTAGATTAGGAGAACTTTATGCGAAGTGTATTTAAGTGGATCTGGAACTGTATCGATATTTTAATGGCAGCCGTTTTGTCTTTTATGATTGTGCTTGTCTTTACTAATGTTGTTTTACGTTATGGATTTTCCTCAGGTCTACGTCCTTCCGTGGAACTTTCTCGTCTAGGCCTTGTTTGGGTTGTCATGTTAGGTGCAGTCGTTGTGCTGCGCCGCGGTGAGCACCTTGCTGTGAGTGAATTTTCCGAGAAATTGTTTCCCAAGTTCGTGCCCATATTAAGACGCCTATGTTGGGCTGTCATTTTAGTGTCAGTTAGCATGTTATACCTAGGTTCATTCAATCAAATGATGGCTAATTGGGGAGATATTTCTCAACTGACGGGGCTACCATCTGCACTATTTTATCTCGCGGGTGTTATTTCTGGCGGGCTGATGGGAGTGATTGCTTTGGTACGGATTATTAATCCAGATTGGTTGCTCGATCATAAAGAGAATGGAGAATAAATAATGGTTTTAGCAATATTTTTATCGGTATTGATTATCTCAATTCTGTTAGGTCTTCCGGTTGCATTTGCATTGCTATTGTCATCAATAGCACTGATGTTCCATTTAGATCTCTTCAGTGCGGATATTCTTGCTCAAGGCCTTATTAATGGCGTAGATAGTTTCACATTATTAGCTATTCCATTCTTTTTAGTCGCTGGTGAGGTGATGTCTGCAGGTGGTCTGTCTAAAAGAATTGTGAGATTAGCAACCACCTATGTTGGGCATCGTAAAGGTGGCTTAGGTTACGTAGCAATCTTAACTTCGGTATTACTGGCGGGTTTATCTGGCTCAGCAGTAGCAGATGCGGCGGCATTGGTTAGTATTTTATATCCTATGATGAAAGCAGCTAAATACCCTGAAGGTTCATCAATGGGCTTGCTCGCTTCCGGTGGCATTATCGCCCCTGTTATTCCCCCTTCACTACCACTGATTTTAGTGGGTGTTGCAGGCGGTATTTCTATTAAAAACCTTTTCTTAGGCGGTATCGTACCTGGTTTGTTAATGGGCTTAACGCTCATGTTTGTATGGAGCTTATTAGTTAGAAAAGAAGATTTAGAAGTCAAAGAGAAAGCATCAAAAGCAGAGAGACGTGCAGCACTAAAAGATGGTATTTGGGCGTTGTTCTTACCATTCATTATTATTGGCGGTATACGTTTTGGTATTTTTACACCAACAGAAGCGGCTGTGGTTGCTGCTGTTTACGCCATTTTTGTATCAAGTGTCATCTACCGTGAAATATCCTTAAGAGATTTTTATAACATCTTATTAACTGCGGGGCGTTCAACTGCCATGGTTATGTTCTTGGTGGGATGTGCAATGGTTGCGGCTTGGTTGATTACTGTTGCGCAATTACCACAACAACTTGCTGGCATGTTAGGTCCACTGGTTGATAGCCCTCGCTTATTGATGGCTGTGATCATGTTATTGGTATTGTGTGTGGGTATGGTAATGGATCTTAGTCCGACGATTTTGATCCTCGTACCATTACTGATGCCGATTGTTAAAATGGCGGGTATTGACGTCACTTATTTTGGTTTGATGTTTGTTATTAACTGTTCTATAGGTTTAATCACTCCACCTGTTGGCACCGTTTTAAACGTGGTGTGTGGTGTGGCTAAAGTACCCATGTCTACCGCGGTAAAAGGGGTGTTACCTTTTATTGGTGCGTACATGATTCTGTTAACTTTATTTGTAATATTTCCAAGTATTATTACTGTCCCGATGGCTTTTGTCATTGGTTAAACTACCCAAGGAGAAGAAAATGAAAACATTTTTTAAAATAGTAGGGATTGCATCGACGATTGCTTTTTGTTCATCAGTGTCGGCACAAACGACATTAAAACTGGCTCATGCTGCGCCTGAATCTGATTTACAACAAGACATGTCCTTATTCTTTAAAAAAGAAGTAGAGGCTCGTACCAATGGCGATATTAAAATTAATATCTTCCCACAGGGACAGTTAGGTAACGATAAACAAATGATCGACGGTACTCGCTCAGGGATTCTAGATTTCTCCATGGTAGGTGTAAATAACTACTCTGGTTTCTTACCTGAATCATCGGCTTTTACTCTTCCGTTTATATTTCCTACCCGCGAATCTGCTTATACAGCACTTGATGGCGCACCTGGTAAAGAAGTATTAGTTTCAATGGAAAAATTCGGTATTAAAGGTTTAGGTTATCCTGAAAGTGGATACCGTAATGTTACTAACAGCCGTCAACCAATTCGCACACCAGCAGATCTTGAAGGCTTACAAATGCGAGTAAATGGTTCGAAAGCATTGAATGATATGTTTAATGAGCTTAAAGCCAATCCACAACAAATCCCTGTTGCTGAACTTTACAGCGCATTAGAAACAGGTGTTGTTGATGCACAAGACCATCCAATTGGCGTGACATTGTCATTTAAATTTTATGAAGTTCAAAAATACTTAAGCATGACGCAACACGCTTACTCGCCTTTAGTATTGACTATGAACTTGAAAAAATTCAATAAATTAAGTGCTGAAAATCAAAAAATCATAACAGAAGTTTCTAAAGAAGCCGTTGATATGCAACGTAAGCTTAGTATTGCTAAAGAAGATCAAATGATCGCTGATTTAGAATCGCATGGTATGAAAGTTAACCGTGATGTTGATGGTGCTGCTTTCCAAGAAGTGGTTAAGCCAGTATGGGCTTCATTTATTGAAGCAAATGGCGATGACATGATTAACAAGATCCAAGCTGCTACAAAATAGATAAGAAAATATACGTCATCTAGTTAAGGGTGTGACTAGGTGGCGTATTTATCAATGTAAATGATAAAAAGGGGCCACAGGGTATGAGCATATATAAAGAATTAAAAAAAAGAGTATTAGAGGCTAATTTACAACTTCCTAAGTATGGTCTAGTGACTTTTACTTGGGGTAATGTCTCTGAAATCGATAGAGAAAAAGGTGTGATTGCGATTAAACCATCGGGTGTTGAATATGATGTAATGGCAGAAGAACATATTGTCATTATTGATTTAGAAGGTAATCGAATTGAAGGTGAGCTTAACCCTTCTAGTGATACGGCAACGCATATCGAACTCTATAAAGCTTTCCCTAATATCGGTGGCATTGTTCATACGCATTCTAGAAATGCAACTATTTGGGCCCAAGCTGGCATCGATATCCCGGCGCTAGGGACAACACACGCAGACTATTTTTACGGCAATGTTCCATGTACGCGACAATTAAGTGATGCTGAAATCGAGCATGATTACGAAAAAAATACAGGTACGGTGATTATTGAAGAATTTGCTAAACGCAAGTTAGATCCAAAAGCAATTCCAGGTGTTGTAATTGCTGGGCACGCTCCTTTCTCATGGGGAAAAGATGCCTTTGATGCCGTGCATAATGCGGTTGTATTAGAAGAAATATCTGCAATGGCGATTGGCACTAGAGCATTAAATCCTGAGATTATGATTAATCCCGCGTTATTAGATAAACATTATTCTCGCAAACACGGTGCAAACTCTTACTACGGTCAAAAATAAAGGCACATGCTTATGTATAAATTATTGGCGTTGGATCTCGATGGTACTGTTTTAAATTCAGAGCATAAAATTAGCGCTCAGTTAGTTCAGGCAATTCAACAAATTTCACAGGTTCACCATGTTGTTATTGTGACTGGACGTCATCATGTGGCGGCTGCTCCTTATTACCATGAGTTAGGCCTAAGCACGCCAATTATTTGTTGTAACGGTACTTATATTTACGATTACCATAATAAAAAAGTGCTCTCTGAAAAATCAATAGATAAGTCAAAAGCACTTGATTTCATTAAGCTTGCGAAACAATTCAACCTCAAAATGGTGATGTATAGCCGAGATTCAATGCTGTATTCAACACAGCAACCGGTTGCTTATATGGAAAAACTGTCACAGTGGGCAAATAACTATCCAGTAGCCGAAAGGCCAAGTATTTTACAGGTTGATAGTTTTACTGATGCCTTACAAGAGACAGATTATATTTGGAAGTTTGTTGTTGAAGGCGGTGAAGTGGACTCGTTTAATCAGACTGATTTTATTAACAATAATTTTAATGGTGAACGCTCTTGGGTAGATAGAGTTGATTTTGCCAATAAAGGTAATAGCAAAGGTAATGCGCTCTCTCAATATGCGCTTAACTTAGGGATTGAAGCAAATCAGATTGTCGCGGTTGGTGATAATCATAATGATATTTCTATGCTGCAATTAGCAGGGTTAGGCGTAGCAATGGATAACGCTGAGCCAGAGGTTAAGCAACACGCGCAACACGTCACCTCGAATAACGACCACCCAAGTGCACTTGCACAGCTGCTATTAAAAACATTTTTATAGAGGGTACATGATGTTAATTGGACATATTGACAACAGTGCAATGAGAACTAGCTATCCGGCGATCATTGATGATGTATTGAATGAGTTATCAGCTTTAGACTTGCATTCATTAGCGCTGGGGCGACATGAGTTTAACAACTTAGATAATCAAAAAGTGTGGTTTGTACTTCTAGAATATAACAAATCACCATTAACCGACTTACAGCCGGAAGTGCATCAATACCATTCTGATTTACAAATAGTATTAACAGGCCAAGAAACGATGGCATGGGCATTAGATACAGGTAAACATCAAATTAATCAGCCTTATAACCCAGACAGAGATATTCTTTTTTATGAATATCAAGGTATCGATTTAAATTATATCGCAGCGATCCCTGGGTGCTTTTATCTGTTTACACCGAATGTGGTCCACATTACGAACATCCAAGATGATGATCAGCAAATGGTTCGTAAGCTGGTGGTGAAGATCCATAACGATTTATTGGACATAAAATAATGAATTATTATATAGGTTTAGACTCTGGCGGCACTTTTATGAAGGCTGCTTTATACGATAGTAAAGGTGTACAAGTTGCTTTAACAAGAACCTCTGCAAGTGTCATTAATGAACAGCAGGGTTGGGTAGAAAGAGATCTTGATAGTTTGTGGGATGATGCGGTTATTGTGATCAAAGAGTTATTAGCAACCACAGATATCAATCGTGAAGATATTAAAGGCATTAGTATTTCCGCGCAAGGAAAAGGCGTTTACCTACTAGATAAGCAAGGTCACAACTTAGGGCGTGGCATTATGTCTTCTGACTCACGCTCATTAAGCATTGTTAAAGAATGGTTACAACAAGGTTTACCAGATCAGATCTACAGCAAAACGCTGCAAACGCTATGGACTGGACACCCGGTGTCTATTATCCGTTGGTTAAAAGACAATCAACCTGAGCTTTATTCTAATATTGGTGCGATCATGATGGCGCATGATTATATTCGATATCGTTTCACGGGTGAGGTGGGTGCTGAAATAACCAATATGTCGGAGAGTAATTTCTTTAACGCTCAAACCGGTCAATATGATATGGATTTATTAACCTTATTTGATATTGAAGAAGTTTGGGATGCTCTACCTAATATTATTCAACCGGATCAATTAGCCGGTAGCATTACAGAGCAAGTCGCGCTTGAAACGGGTTTAGTTGCTGGTACACCTGTTTTTGGTGGATTGTTTGATGTTGTTTCTACCGCATTGTGTTCGGGTATTGATGCATCGGAACAAGCATTAAACTATGTGATGGGAACGTGGGCGGTAACATCAGGCATTACACGTGAAATAACTCAAGCAACACATAATTTTGTGTACGGACATTATGCCGTTGAAGGTGAATATATTATTCATGAAGCAAGCCCTACATCGGCGGGAAATTATGAATGGTTTGCTGAATATTTAAGTGCGGATGGGGAATTACAGCATCAACACAATGAGTCATTAGTGGCTAACTTGGAAGTGGCATCGAGTAGTGTTTATTTTGTCCCATTCTTATATGGCTCTAACCAAGGTTTAGGCCTTAAATCTGGCTTTTATGGTTTGCAGGCTCACCACACTAAGGCGCATATTATTCAAGCAATCTGGGAAGGTATATTGTTCTGTCACAATATACACCTAGAAAGAATGAGAGCTAGATTCCCACAAGCAAAAATACTAAAAGTGACTGGCGGACCTACTTCTAATAATACGTGGATGCAAATGTTAGCGGACTTGACTGGTATGGAAGTGGAGATAACGGACATAGATGAAACCGGTTCATTAGGGGCGGCTATTGTTGCGATGGTTGGTGCTGGCGAGTATTCATCAAGCCGTGAGTGCATGGATAATATTGTCAGTCAAAGCAAGCGTATTCTGCCTAATGTTGATAACCACCAAGCTTTGAATAAAAAATATCATCACTATCAGCAATTAGTTCAACTATTTAAAACATTTGAGGAACAGATTAATGACTAAACCCTTATTACAAATGGCCCTAGATGCAACGGATCTAGAAACGGCAATAGCTTCAGTAGCAGATGTTTCAGAAAAATTAGATGTGATTGAAATAGGAACGATTTTAGCCTTTGCTCATGGTGTGGATAGCGTTCAAGTATTACGCAATAAATACCCAGATCATATTATTGTTTGTGACATGAAAATTACCGATGCCAGCGCCATTCTAACGCGTTTAGCTATGCAAGCCGGTGCTAACTGGGTAACAGTTAGCGCTGCTGCACATATAGAAACCATTCGTTCTGCGAAAAAAGTAACCGATGAATTTAATGGTGAAGTGCAAATCGAGCTTTATGGCCATTGGACATTAGATGATGCTAAAGATTGGGTTGAAATGGGTATTACTCAAGCTATTTATCATCGCTCTCGTGATGCTGAATTAGCTGGGGTGAGTTGGACAGATGAAGATTTGAAAAAAATGAAAAGCCTATCAGACCTTGGTATTGCGCTTTCTATCACCGGTGGCATTGTGCCTGAAGACGTACATCTATTTCAGGATATATCAGTTAAATCATTTATTGCTGGTCGCGCTTTAGCGGGTAGCAACGGTGTTGAAATTGCTAATAGCTTCCATAGTCAAATGAATAAATATTGGTAATGACATTATGAGTGAGCAAATTAAATCCTTATCGAAAGCATTAGTCGTTTTAGAATTTTTAGGGCAGTTCCCTAATGGCGTTTCTCTACAAAAAATTGCAGAAGGAACTGGGTTTAATAAATCCTCAGCTCATCGAATTTTGGCAACCTTTGAAGAAGCAGGATATGTTGCTCAACTCAGTTCAGGTAAAGAGTACCGATTGACCATGAAATTGGTGCACCTTGGCCATTCTGCAATGAATTCTGACGTGACTGGCATAGTAAAACCCTATTTATCTGAGTTATTAGGTGAAGTGAATGAGACCGTTAATTTCTTATCATTTGATGCTGATAACATTGTCTTTAAAGATAAGTTTGAGCCTGAGAATGCGTCTTTTAGAACCCGTACTTACGTAGGCTTACACTCGCCAATGTATTGCTCTGCGGCTGGAAAATGTTATTTAGCCTTTAGCTCTGACATGGTCAGAGAAGCTTACTGGCAACGAAATGCTAGCACCATGAAACCGCTAACCGAGAACACCATCCTAGATAAAGGTCAGTTCTTTACTGCTTTAGATGATATTAAAAAATTAGGTTATGCCCTCGATGATGAAGAAAATGAAGCTGGTATTTCCTGTGTTGCGGTACCCGTTTTTGATAAATTTCAAAAACCTGTTTACGCGGTGAGCGTCTCCTCTTTAACACCTAAAATGAGGAAAATTAGTTACCCCATTTTAGCTCAAAAAATTCAATCCTTTACTGCACGTATAGAGCAGCAACTTTACTAAGGACCTAGTATGTTTAATTTAAAGAATAAGTTTCGTTTGGGTATTTATGAAAAAGCGATGCCAACCTCATTAACGTGGGAAGAGCGTTTAATCAATGCTAAACAAGCGGGATTTGATTTTGTAGAAATATCTGTGGATGAAACTGATGAACGTCGTGCGCGTTTAGATTGGAGTGATCAAGAAATATATGCTTTGCGCCGTTTATGTGAAGAGCATGAAATGCCTTTGCAATCTATGTGTTTAAGTGCGCATAGAAAATTTCCATTTGGTTCAATGGACGATGCTATTAGAACTGAGTCATTAGTGATCATGGAAAAAGCAATCGCACTGGCTTATAAGCTAGGTATTCGTTGTATTCAAATGGCGGGTTACGATGTGTTTTATGAACCGCAGTCAGAGGAAACTCATTTGCGTTTTATTGATGGCATGCAACAAGCGACTAAAATGGCTGAAAGAGCAGGGATCATGCTTGGTGTAGAGATCATGGATACACCATACCTTAACTCATTAAGTAAGTTTGAAGTGTTAAAGCGTGAAATTCCATCTCCATTTTTTATGGCTTATCCTGATGTGGGTAACATTACTGGTTGGAATTATGACGTGTGTACAGAGTTGAAATTATCGCGTGACCATATTGTGCAAATACATCTAAAAGATACGCTGCGTGTTTCTGAAACCTGTAAAGGCCAATTTAGAGATTTAGTTATTGGTGAGGGGCAAGTGGACTTCCCAGCGATCTTTAAAACATTAGCTGAGATTGATTATAGCGCTCCCCTCGTTATTGAAATGTGGGCGCAAAATGATCAATGGTTAGATGATATTAAAGCAGCTAGAAGCAAATTAAAAACCATTGCTAATGCGGCAGGCTTTGCACTATAAATATAAGAGGTGGAATAGTAATAATGAATAAATTAGAACAGCTTAAAAAACTAACCGTAGTGGTTGCTGATACTGGCGATATTCAAGCGATTCAAAAATATCATCCTCAAGATGCAACAACTAACCCTTCTTTGATTCTAAAAGCGGCACAATTAAGTGATTATGCACCTTTAATGGATCAAGCGATTGCCTATGCAAAAACACAAAGTGAAGACAGTAAAGAACAAGTCCAAGCAGCCTGTGACATGTTAGCGGTAAGCATTGGTAAAGAGATATTAAACGTTGTCCCAGGGCGTATTTCAACAGAAGTCGATGCATGCCTTTCCTATGATTGCGAGGGCAGTATTGCTAAAGCACGTCAGTTAATCAAAATGTATAACGATGCTGGTATTAAGAATGATCGTATCTTGATTAAGTTGGCGGCTACTTGGCAGGGTATACGTGCTGCCGAGCAACTTGAAAAAGAAGGCATTAACTGTAATTTAACTCTGTTATTTTCATTCGCTCAAGCGCGTGCTTGTGCTGAAGCCGGTGTCTTTTTAATTTCGCCTTTTGTTGGTCGTATTATGGATTGGTATAAAGCGAAGCAAGGACAAGATTTTGAAGCCAGTGAAGATCCTGGTGTACAGTCTGTTAGCCAAATTTATGATTATTACAAAGCGCATAATTACAAAACCGTAGTGATGGGAGCTAGTTTTAGAAACGTAGGTGAAATTCTGGAATTAGCAGGTTGTGACAGATTAACGATCAGCCCTGATTTATTGCAAAAATTAGAACAGTCAGATGGTGATGTTGAAGTTAAATTACAACCCGCTCAAACACAGCAAGATCGCCCTGAAGCAATGAGCGAAGCTGAGTTTTTATGGGAGCATAATCAAGACCCAATGGCAGTTGAAAAACTGGCAGAAGGTCTTCGAAACTTTGCACTCGACCAAGGCAAACTTGAAGCGATGATTGCAGCTAAATTATAATCTGCTAAAGCTTGGTTTAACTGTTTAATAGGTTACAAAGGAAGTACTGAATGACTATTTTAAGAACGGCATTTTTTGAAGCCAACTTGAGTGCTGAAGAAAAAGAAGATTTTTATCAATATATGCAACAGGTTGTTGCACCTATTATTAATACTTTTCCTCACAATCAAGGTGTTGTATTAAGTAAGCCTGAGTTTATTGAGTCTGAAGCGCATCAGGAAGTATTGTTAATAATGCAGCATAGTTATGCGAACAAGGCATTAATGCAACAGGCTTTAGATTCTGAGCAAAGAATACAGAGTATGAATGCAACTAAGAAAATTATTGAAAAATATAACATTAGAGTGCATCACATGAATCTTATTCAGGATTAATACATTTGATTGCTGTGCTAGGCGAAGTGTACTAAGCCTGTATCAGCATAAGAATATGGATGATTGTTAAACAAGAGGCGTCAGTAGTGGATCATTACTGGCGTTTTTTTATTGTGTTGCTTGTAATAAGTGCTATTGGTACCCCAAAAAGGGAGACTTTTTTCTATATTATGTTTTCGTTTTTAATTATATATTTTCATTTTTAATTACAAAAATGATTAATTAAACCCAAGCTGACACTTCTACTAAAATAATTGCACTCATCACAATCGCCATTTTCGCGAAGAAAAATGCTTTATCAGCAAATGCTGAAACGTTGTCTAAATTTTTTACTGAGTTATCTAAAGTTGTAGTATTCATACGTAATTTCCTTACTTATATAATGAATTCGTACATATTATGCTCAAAACTGTGACTCAAGTCAACTTTACATTGTAATATTATTACCTCTTCAGATTAATAATAAATTCAAATTAGATCAACGACCTACCTAAAAATATCAAAAAATAATGCGTTATAGCTAAGCTTTTCATGGCTATTTTTTGCATTTCATCTGTTCATTTTTACTTATAAAACCTTGTTTTTAGTAAGTGATTTTAATGGGATGAAGATCAATTAAACTGAGATTAGTGAACCAATAGATTTAAATTAGGAGGTGAATCACATCTTATTTCAATGACTATCACTACTATAATATGGAATTTATCGGAATGATATTCCACATTGTGGAATTTAGTCCTTATATTAAAAAGACAATATAAGAGGATTGTATGAGATTTGTAGAGACCCCCGAAGGTAGTTTGCTTTCGATTAATAACCTGACGAAACGGTTTTTTAATTTTGTAGCGTTAGAGTCTGCTTCTTTTAATGTGCACCCAGGCCGGTGCGTTGCTTTATTAGGAGAAAATGGTGCTGGCAAATCGACTTTAATAAAAACCTTGGCTGGCATTAATAAAAAAACCAGCGGTGACATTCTTTTTAAGGACAAGTCGATAGAAGATGCCACTGTTCTGAATCGTTCTGGTAAATCACCGATTGCATTTATCCATCAAGATTTGGGATTGATTGAATGGATGACAGTTACCGAAAATATTGGGTTAACGTTAGGTTTTCCTAAAAAGTGGGGCTTAATTAATTGGAAAGAAGCTGAAAAAAAAGCAACTGAAGTTCTTAACTTAGTGGGCTTAGATGCAAAAGCTTCTGAGCGTATTTTTAACTTGAGCGCTGCTGAAAAAGCATTGTTAACGATTGCTCGTGCGCTGATAGCTGATGCAGAGGTGTTGATATTGGATGAACCAACAGCATCTTTAGTAGCGAGTGATGTCGGGCGCATGTTTGATGTACTTAAGCGTTTGAAGTCTCAAGGTGTAGGCATGATTTATGTTTCACACCGTTTAGATGAAATTCATGATATTTGTGATGATGTGGTGGTGTTACGTGATGGAAAAATGGTGGGCTCTGGTTTAGTTAAAGATTATTCATTAGATGATTTAGTGACGTTAATCGTTGGTATGAAAAAAGAGATGAGTTATAGAACGCCATTAAACTCAACCGCTGACATTGTTTTAGATATAAAAAATCTACAGGTGGGCGACCTTGACCCTTTTAATATGACGCTACGAAAAGGTGAGCTAATTTCTTTAGTTGGGTTGAGAAACGCAGGGCAAGAGGCAATAGGCCAATCGTTATTTGGTCGCTTAAATATTCACAGTGGCAGTGTAGTGATTAATGGGCAGCCAGCGAATATTTCCTCACCAGCAAATAGTATTGCCAGTGGTATAGCGATGGTCGCAGCAGACCGCGTAAAAGAAAGTATTTGCGGATCAATGAGTGCTTTGGAAAATTTAAACTTAAATCCGAAGAACTTAGGCAAGAACGATTTATCGTTTTTATCCAAGGAAAAAGAGCAGTCATCGACATTACAAGCGATGCTCGAGTATACGGTTAGACCAAGAGATCCTGACATTGCTATCAATGCTATGAGTGGTGGCAACCAGCAAAAAATTATCCTCGCTAGATGGTTCAATATGAATAAACCAGTCATGATTTTAGATAACCCAACTGCTGGCGTTGATATAGGTGCACGCTCTGAAATATACAAAATAATGCAAAAAGCGATTAACAATGGTCTCGCTGTGATCGTTATTTCAAGCGACTTTGAAGAGGTCGTTAATATATCAAATCGCGCGTTAGTCTTTAACCGTGGACGAGTCGTGAAAGAGTTAATTCAAGAAGATGTGACTTTATCAAATTTATTGAAGTACGCGTCAGGTTCAAAAGTAGAAGAGGTACAACATGTCAACATCTAATATTAAGTCTACCGCGTTAGAAACAGAAGTGACGATGAAGCTAGGTTTAGGAAACATGGTCACACAAGTATTAATGAGATATGGCTTATTAATACTAACCGTCTTATTAATTATATTGTTTAGTGCCACCACAGATACTTTTTTCTCGATGTTAACGCTACAGGCGATCCTCAGTGAAAAGAGTGTGGTCGCGATTCTGGCGCTAGCTGCAATGGTCACTATGGTGACAGGCAAGATGAATCTGAATGTAGGTTTTGGTGTTACGTTTTGGCATGTTTTAGTCATTACACTACAACAACGTTACGGTTTTTCATGGGAAGTTGCGGCAATTATAGTTGTCTTATGTGGCTGCTTATATGGTGTGCTAAATGGCATGTTAGTAGCATTAGCTGACATTGATTCATTTGTTGCAACATTAGGAACCGGCACAGTGATTTATGCTATTTCACTTTGGCATACGGATGGTCGTCAAATCGTCGGTGCTTTACCTGAAAGTTTTTATAATTTAAGTGGTTTTGAAATATTTGGCTTGCCTGTTGTGGTGTTTTATCTCGCAGCAATCACTTTTGCTTTGTGGTTGTTAACTGAATATACAGCGCTGGGCAGAAAGTTGTATGCGGTAGGTGCGAACCCTAATACAGCAACCTTAAATGGTATTAATACAAAGGCTTGTTATATCGGATCTTATGTTGTTTCCGATGGCCTGATCGCCTTTGCTAGTGTGTTGTTAGCTTCACATATCGGTATTGGTTCCTCTTCGGTTGGACAAGATTTTATGTTACCTGCTTTAGTGGGGGCTTTTTTAGGGTCAACCACATTTAGAGCTGGCAGAGTGAATGTATGGGGCACCATTATTGGCGTCTCCTTGGTAAGTGTTGGTATCTCAGGTTTACAACAACTGGGTACTCCTTTCTTCGTCGAACCCTTATTTAACGGCGCAATTTTACTAGTGGCTATTACCTTGGCTGGTTTTAGTCAAAAACGAAAACAAACCGCAACTAAAAACAACGTAAAGGTGAAATAATGAAAAAGACAATGAAATATTTGAGCTTTGCAGTGATCACATCACTAGCAAGCTACGCAAATGCTGACACCAGCAGTGCCCAACAATATGTTGATATGGCAAAGCAAGTGGTTGCTGAAGCATCAGGTGAAACTAATAGTGTTTTTTCTTTGCCTGCAGGACCTGCCGCAGTTAAAGATAAAACAGTTATCTTTATCGCATCGGACTTAAAAAATAGTGGTGTCGCTGGCGTGGTAAAAGGATTTGAGGAAGCATCTGAAGCGATTGGCTGGAATGTCAGAGTATTGGATGGTGCGGGTAGTGTGCCATCGCAATCATCTGCGGTAAAACAAGCCCTTGCCTTACAGCCAGATGGGATTGTGATAGGTGGGTTTACACCAAATACTATGGTGCCGACATTACGTAAAGCTAATAAATTAGGTATCAAGTTAGTGAGTTGGCATGCAACGCCTGATCCTGGCCCTATCAAAGATTTATTTATTGAAACCAATATTACGAGTTCAGCTGATGATGTAGCCCGTGTATCTGCGATGTATGCAATTGCTAAATCAGAGGGGAAAGCTAACGTTGTTATATTGACCGACGGCCTGTACAGCATTGCTGTTCATAAAGCGGATGTAATGAAATCTTACATTGAAAAATGTGAAGGTTGTTCGGTATTAGGTTATGAAGATACACCGCTAGCGAACACGTCATCACGTATTCCACAGCTGACTTACTCTTTAGTGCAAAAACACGGTGAAAAATATAATTATACATTAGCGATCAATGATCTCTATTTCGATTATATGTCTCCAGCATTAAGATCAGCGGGTAAGAAAAAAGGTGATGCACCTTATAACATCTCTGCGGGTGATGGTAGTGAATCGGCATTTGAAAGAATTCGTAATGGTGATTTTCAGGTAGCAACAGTAGCTGAACCATTGAGTTTACATGGCTGGCAAGTTATTGATGAGTTTAATCGTATCTTCCAAGATCAACCTATTAGTGGTTACGTAACACCAGTACATTTGGTGACTGCCGATAACATTCATAGTAATGGTGGGGATGATAACCTTTATGATCCTGATAACAATTACCGTGCTTATTACTCTGCGTCTTGGAATGCTAAATAGAGGAGATAAACATGCCATTTTCTGAAGCAATTGTCTCGCCATTACGACGAGTCAGCGAAGGACATATTTGGTGTGAAGGTGCGGCTTGGTTGCCGCACTCTAACCAACTATTGTTTTCAGATGTTAAAAAAGGGGCGTTACACCTTTATGATGTTGATACCCAATCAACTTTGTTAGTCACGGACCAATCTAATTATGCTAACGGTAATTGCACCTTAAGCAGCGGCGATGTTATTTCCTGTGAACATGGGCGAAGATGTATCTCTTTAAGGTCTAAAGATAATTTAGCTATTGCGAAGGTGATTATCGAAAAGTTGGATGGTAAGCGATTAAACTCACCTAACGACTTAGTTGAACGAAAATCTGACCAAACGATTTGGTTTACAGATCCTCCCTACGGCATTATTAGTGATGATGAGGGGTTTAAATCAGAAAGCCAAATAGTCGGTTGTTATGTCTATTGTTATGATCCTAAAACGGAGCAATTGACGATCGCTACCACTGATGTGCAAAGGCCAAATGGTCTTGTGTTCTCTCCGGATGAATCAATACTTTATGTCGCTGATATGTCCATTGTGGATTTTCCAACGCAAGGTTTAAAACATTTAAAAGCCTTTGATGTTAATGGTAGTACTTTATCGAATGGCCGTTTAGTGTATGAAGTGGAGCATGGTATACCGGATGGCATGACAGTTGATCAATTTGGGACGCTTTATTTAAGTTCTTCTGAAGGCATATTAGTGCTTAGTAAAGAGATGCAATTATTAGGTAAAATTGCGACCACCGAAACGGTTTCTAATTGCACCTTTGATAGTGCAGAGAAAACGCTATATATCACAGCATCAACTTCAGTGTATGCGATAGATATTGATACCGCTTATTTAAGCAAGCTGAGTTAAAAGAAAGCTCGCTATTAAGTTAACCTTAAGTGGCTATGCTAGAGGGATGTGAACAAATCAGCAAACCTTGACGCTATGCCACTTATTTTAAGCCTTGTGCTTATATTCTCAACTAAAGGCAACGATACGCTTAAAGGTCAGCAGGTATATTGTGCTGCAATCATGTAATATGGCACATTCTATCTATCAGGGGATAAAGCCGGGTTATCATATTATTACCTTTAAATTCTCCTCGTTTAATACATTGTCGCTAGTACCATTACACGGTATCGAGTGATTAGCGTATGTAATAATAGTAAACTATCCCCACTTACATTGGTTTAATTGCTACAAAAAGTAACAATAAAGATTGATGAGCAAATAACTAAAATAAAAAATGCAGGCAAACGGGCAAATATACTATGCAATCAGTTAATAAAACTTTCGAAGTGCTTGAAAAAATAGCTAATTATTCCAATGGTATTACATTAGAGCAATTAGGGAAGGAATTGCCTTACCCTAAACCAACACTGCATCGAATTTGTAAGTGTTTAAACCAAAATGGCTATATCAGCCAACGCTCAAGCGGCTTGTATCAGTTAACGACTAAAATGATCTCATTAGGTTACAACGTCATACATAATGATGCCTTACTGATGGATATTACGCCTCATATGTCAGATTTAGCTAATCGAGTGGGTTTTACAATCAATTTACAGCGCCGTGATTTTGATAACGTTATTTTGTTAAAAAAAGAAGAATCTCGGGCTTCTATTTTCCATACTAATGCGCATACTGGCTTAACTTCCTCTTTGCTTAATGCGGCTTGTGGCAAAGTGATTTTGGCCAATTTTTCACTACAGGATAAAGAGAAATACTGGGCTTCACATTGCCAAGATTTGAACAAATTACAGCACTTCAGTGATAATACCATCAGTGATAAAACTACATTTTTTGCAGCACTAGACAGTATTAAAGAGCGTATGTTTGCATTAGATGGTGAAGGAAATGAATCAGGTATTACTTGTATCGGTGTGCCTTTGGAAATTAATGGCATCGTCTCTTATGCGATTAGTGTGTCTGGTTTAACCCCTGAGATTAAGCGTTATGGTCAAAGTAAGCTAATAGATGAATTACATGAGTTTTCAGCATTTGTCTCTGCAAAACTAGGGCAAAAAGTAGATAAATAAGTGACTAGCTTGCTACTAATACACCGTTAGCAAGCTCATTCTAGAGACTGCTAACGGCGACCGTAGCGTATTGAAATTAATACCTTAACTTGTTAAGAATTGATACAACGCGGTCTTAATGGGAATACCTTCTTTTTGGCATTTTGCTTTATACTCGACCTGAATGTCATTAGGTGCTAACACCTTTTCAACTCCTGGTGCTGGTGGCGCAGCCTGTAATTCTTTGACCATCATTGCCATGATAACGGGAAATAGAGGCGAACCTAATTTACGTGGATCAATGACAATAACTAAACTAGCTAATTTTCGCATTTTGTCATATTCATCATACATTCTGACTATGTGATTACCATATTCAGCGCCCATTAATACTCCTGTTAACGCATCGATTGCAAGTGCAATACCTGTCCCTTTATGGCCTCCGAAAGGTAATAATGTGACGGCTTCATTGGCATCTGTTGTTTCATATCCATTAGCATCTATCGCTAAACCTTTCTCAATTGGTTTACCCGATTCTTTAGCTAATAATAGTTTACCAAATGCGGTGGCACTGGTTGCAAAATCAACAATCATTGGTGTACTCCCTTCTACTGGGAATCCAAATGCCAGAGGGTTTGTTCCAATAAACCGAGTTGCACCACCATAGGGAGCAACGCAGGTATCTGTTTGTGTCATTGCAATAGCAATCATTCCTTGGTCCGTTGCTTGCTCCATGAAGTATGACAATGCACCACAATGCGAGGTGTTTTTTATACTGACAAAACCAAGTCCTGTTTCAGCAGCTAATTTAATACCGTGCTCTGTGGCTGCAATTAATGCCGCATGTCCCATCCCATCATCTGAATCTAAAATTGCTACGGAGGGAGATATTTGTTCAATTGAAAAATTAGCTGTTTTATTTAAACCACCTGCTGCAAGGCGTTTACAATAATGTTCTATACGCATTACACCGTGGGAATGGACACCGGTGATATCAGCATGAACTAATACATCTGCTACTTTTTGTGCTGTTTCTTGATCCAGCCCTGCACCATGCAATTTATCAAAAGCGAGTTTATTGAGTTCTTCTGCAAATATAAGTTGAGTTGTCATGTTTTGGTTCCCTTCGCTTAAAATTTAATGATGCCTTTAACTAAAGACTTATTTTCCACCACATTTTCTTTATAGGTATTCCCAAAAGTATGAAAGTCGTATTCTTTATTTTTCATTATTTTTTCGTCTATTTTACCTAACGACATTAATTCGATGACACGTTCAAAGTCTTGTCTCGTTGCATTACGACTACTTAATAGGGTGGTTTCTTTTTTATGGAAAGTGGGATCATCCAGTACTAAATCACCAATATATAAGCCGATAAATACAATCTTTCCTCCATGTCGAATGAGTTCAACGGAGCGGCTCATTGAGGCTTTATTTCCTGTCGCATCCATTAATACGCATGGGAGTCGCCCTTTAAATGTTGATTTTAAATCATCAACATACGTTTCAGACATTGGATTTAGCGCTGTTATTTGTAATAAGCTTTCTGCATGTTCTCTACGTGCATCTGATACATCTGCAATAATTACATTTGCACCTTCTGCTTTTGCAATCGAAGCAACGCCAAGCCCTATTGGTCCTGCACCAATAACTAATACATTCTGTCCTGGCTTTATTTCTGCCCGTCTAACTGAGTGAGCCCCAATAGAAAAACACTCAACGATAGATCCTTGGCTATCGCTAACGTTATCAGGTAGCTTCACCAAGTTATCTTCTAATACGGCTAAATATTCAGAAAATCCGCCATCTTGATGTACGCCATAAAGAGAAATATCTTCACAGCAGTTTGTTTTCCCTTCGGCACAGGCGGCACATTGACCACATGGAATGGCGGGAATAACAGCACAGCGTTGACCCTGTGTAATATCCTTACAATCACTGCCTACTTGGCTCACGGTGCCACTCATTTCATGGCCTAATACGCGAGGATAAGAAAAGAAAGGTTGGTTACCTGTATAAGCATGAATATCAGTGCCGCAAATACCAACAGATTTTATTTTCAATAACACTTCATTGGGTTGGATAGTTGGAATATCACGTTCAATGTATTCAATAGAATGTGGTTCATTACAAATAAGCGTTTTCATCTTTATTCCTTATTTAATTTTTCTATAAAGGCACAAATACCCTTATCACTAATTTCTTCAAAGGCTTTATTCACTAGGTTAAATAGTGCCTGGTTTGGTTTTCCAAAGATTCTTTCTATGTTTAATAACTGCTGTAACGCTTGCTGAGGGCTAGATGCTGTTTCGACGATCTCAATAAATTGAGAAGCGAGAGGATCTTTAACATCGACATGGTTGTTGATGGAGTTGATGATGTAATGTGCCCAACCCGCGACCATGATTGGAATATAAATGCTATGGCAGCCTGTTGTTTGTAAGGTTAAAAAAGGATCTAATGCGCGTTGTGGTAGTTTTTGAGAGCCATCCATCGCAATTTGCGCTGTTTTATGTTTAATTTTAGGGTTGCTGAAACGTTGTAGAAGTAGATTAATATATTCATTTATATCAACATTCAGTCCTTTTTTTAAGGAGTGAGACTGCTCTTCCATCAAGTTTTTAGTGACTTGTTTTAGACTATTGTCTTGCATACATTGATAAATAAACTCATAACCAGCAAGGGAGCCGTTATAAGCTAAAAATGAGTGGCTGCCATTTAACATACGTAACTTCATTTCTTCATAGGGCACAACATCATCTACAAATAATGCGCCAGCAAGTGCCCAATTAGGTCTACCTGCAATGAACTTATCTTCAATCACCCATTGTGAAAAATCTTCGCATACCACACCGACCTGATCTTTTACATTAGTCAGTTTCTCTATTAATGCATACTCTTCAACTTGCATCGCGGGGACTATTCGGTCGACCATTGTGCTCGGGAAAGATACTTTTTTAACTATCCAATCTGCCAACATTGCATCTTTCTGTTGTGCAAAACCAATCACTGCATTACGCGTTAAAATGCCGTTTTCAGGAATGTTGTCACAGGACATAATACTTAAACCACTTTGTCCATTGAGCATTCTTTGTTTTAAAGCTTGAACGAGTAAACCAATAACAGTTTTAGGTAGGCCTTCTGACTCTAAATCATGTATGACATGTTCATTTTTAATATCTAACTGACGCGTTTGAGGATCGATGCAGTAACCTTTTTCAGTAACCGTTAAAGACACTATCGCTACTTGTGGTTCAGCTATTTTTTTAATAATTGCTTGAATACCATCATGGCGACCGTCCAACGCTTCTGAAACTGTTCTAATTAAGCGTGTACTTGTTTTCTCTGCTGACTGTTCAACAACACTAAAACAACAATCTTGAATTTTCAGGGGCTCAATGGAGCTAAACATGCTTACTTCACAGATCCCCCAAAGGTCACTACTTTCCTGATTAGTGACATCGTTATAAACCGCTTGATGACCGCGATGAAATGCTCCAAATCCTATGTGTACAATGCGAGAAGTTAAATCAGAACGATTGTAAGTTGTATGTAAATCAAAATGACCCTGTTGTTCAAATTTGTTCATCAGAAGGCTACCTATTTATGTTTTATCTCTCTGTGTTAACCATTATCTACAATTGGACAACCAATTTCCATAGGGAAAATAAGCAAAGTCTTGAAATGTGATCTTGAAGCAAGCTCATTATTTTTGATTTCTTAGTTTGTTTTTCTTAATTTGTTGATTTATAGTTATTTTTTATGTTTCTAGCTTTGAGGGATATTTAAATTAATTGTTATAAATAGCCGGCTGATAATAGTGCAATATTAAAATTTTTAATTTTTATCAACCAATTTCATTGGGAATCAACTTTTGACAAAGTAACTGATAAGCCATGATTTACTTTGAGCTCATTTATTGAACCTCCATTATTAATTTTTTAAGTTAAGCTTTGTGTCGCTAGTCCTTATAGTGCTTGCCTTTCCTTGCTCATTGTAGGGCTTTTCGTTATTATCAGGCGTTATAGAATTGATAATCCATCATGAGGAAGTTTAAAATGGATAAAGCAGCGACAAAGAGAAGATATTTTGAAATTGGTTTACAAATTGAAGAGTTGCTGCATACGGGTGTATTTAAAGCAGGTCAACGCCTGCCATCTGAACGAGAGCTAAGTGAGCGACTTGATACAAGTCGTGCAACTATCCGTGAAGCTATTATTATGTTGGAATTAAAAGGTTTAGTTGTCGTTAAACAAGGTGCAGGTATCTATTTTATAGATTCTCCAGATGAGTTAAATCAACGTAATTTTATTCCAATTTCTGATGTTGGTCCTTTTGAGTTATTACAAGCTAGACAAATTCTTGAAAGCAGTATCGCTGCTTTTGCTGCCAGCCAAATCAAGTTTAATGAGCTTAGAGAGTTAAAAAGTGTATTGAGGCAGCAAGAAAATGAGATTAACGGAGATAGTGAAAAATTCGAAAGTTTAGATCAAGAATTTCATCGACTTATCGCGGAATCGACACAAAATAGAGTGTTGATAAAGCAAGCCAGTGATTTGTGGAACTTAGTCCGCACTAAAAACCCGTTATGGAAAGAACTGAACCATAAGTATTTACATGAAGAAAAATTACAAACAACTTGGATTCAAGATCACAAAAGAATATTGATGGCGTTACAAAAAAAATCCCCTGAATCTGCACGCCAAGCAGTATGGCAGCATATAGAGAATAGTAAGCAAGAGTTGTTAAAATTGGCTAATATAGATGATAGTAATGAATCGATGGATGATTATTTTTTTGCTACTGAAATGGATAATATAGATATCTAATTTTGTTTTATTTTCTTTATTTATAGTGCTTGCTTGATTGTCGAAAATAGCTGATCTTTGGCTTTTTAGAGGGCTATAGTTTTAATTTAATTACTTTAAATTAAAAAATGTCACTGAGTGAGGTACTGTCCATCACACTCACTCAGCAACAAAACTGCTTCTACTTGCTTACTTCACCTTTTACATTATTAGGCCTGCCATCGTAGGTAACATCATTGAGATAGCTGGAATGTATGTTACTAACATGAGTACTAAGAAGATAACTAAAAAGAATGGTAATAAGGTTTTGATAACCGAATCAATACTGATACCGCTTATTTTACAACCCGTAAATAAGATCGGCCCAACGGGTGGCGTGATAGTCCCTAAAGATAGATTAAATACCATCAAAATACCAAATTGTACTGGGTGCATTCCTAAGTCCATACAAATGGGTAAGAGAATGGGGGTGAAAATTAATACTGCAGGTGTTGGGTCCATAAAAGTGCCGATAAATAATAACACTAAGTTAATGATTAATAGTATTAATATAGGATTATCGGTTAGTGAAAGTAAGCCATCTGCGATCATGCCTGGTATTTGTGTAAAGGCCATCACCCAAGACATTATTGAAGATGTACCAATCATAAATATAACAATCGAAGCCATTTTCACTGTGCTTAAAAGGATTTCTGGTAAATCTTTAATTTTCAGTTGTCGATAAAAAAATCCCAATATAACTGAATAAACAACGGCGATTGCGGAAGCCTCTGTTGCAGTAAATACTCCGCCTAGAATACCTCCAATCACAACGACAATTAATGACAGACTAGGAATGGCATCAATGGTTACTTTAATACACTCTTTAAGTGTCATTGAATGCTTACCGATATATCCTCGACGTTTTCCCATTATTCCAGCCACAATCATCACACCAAGCCCCCATAGAAGACCGGGCACATAACCGCCTAGAAATAATGCAGATATAGAAACACTACCAGCAACCGTAGCGTATACGATCAGAGCGTTGCTTGGTGGTATTAGCATTCCCGTTGGTGCTGAAGCAATATTTACCGCGGTACTAAACTTAGGATCATAACCTTCTTTTTTCTGAATTGGGCTCATAATGCCACCAACAGCTGCACATGAAGCAACGCCAGAACCACTAATTGAACCAAATAACATGTTAGATACTACATTAGTTTGTGCAAGGGCTGCGGGACAGAAGCCGCTCACAATTTTTGAAAAGTTGATTAGTCGTATTGCAATCCCACCATTATTCATTAGGTTACCGGCTAGAATAAAAAAAGGTATTGCTAGCAAAGCAAAGGAGTCTAAGCCAACAAACATACGTTGTGCAGACGTGGTTAACGCGCCGTTGTAAGGGAGAATAGTTGCCATCGCTGCCAACGATGAAATTCCCACACTCATTGCTATCGGCACACCTATAATTAATAGGACCACAACACCGATAAACATAATTAGCGAAGCAGTTAATGCTATATCCATTATAAATTACCTCGTTGCTGTGATTGATCGTGCTTTAAGTCTGCTAGTTGTTTAACAAAGCCCACTTCATGACAAATAAAATAAAATAACATGATTGCTCCAGATGCTGGAATGGCGATATAAATGACACCAATTGGGATCTGTAATGAAGAATCAAGCTGCCACATTTGGCGCATAGAGCCGTTATAACCACCTGTAATCATCACGGTATAAGCAAAGATAACGATGATTAGCTCAATAAACATTTCAACAATAATGCGTGTCTTTTTATTGAATTTATCTTTAATGAAGGTGATCGCCATGTGTTCGCGTAATCCAAAAACATAGGCACTTCCAAATAGAATCATCCAAATAAATAGGTAGCGTGAGGCAACTTCACTAAAAGCACTAGGGTTATCAAAAACATAGCGAACGATGACTTGATAGGTTACCAGTAAGGTCATTAATCCCATCAGTGCGATTAAAAAAATTGAAAGTATTTTATCGATTCCGAATTTAAGTTTCTGAAACACTGAAACTAAGCGGTTTAATTTATTATTTGGCATAATTTAATCCTGAAAAAATAAGGTCAGTGTTTTCCTGACCTTATTTCTCAAATAATTATCGCAGAGCAATAACTTTGTTGTATAACTCTTTTTGAGCGGCAGTTTTGATTAACTCTTGTTGAAGTGGAGTACATGCTTTTTGGAATTGAGTGATATCAACTTCGTTAAACTTAGCTCCTTTGCTCTGTGCTGCTTCTTTAGATACTTTGATTTGGCTCTTCCATAAATCAAATTCAGCAGCAGTACTTTCTTTGGCTAGACGTCTAAAAGTAGCTCGATCTTGTTCTGACATTGAATTAATAAAGTCAGTACTCACAATCACTAAGTCTGGCACCATTAAATGGCGGGTCGCTGAATAAAATGGGGCAACTTCATATTGTTTAAGGTCGTAGTAGGTGATTTCACTGTTTTCAGCGCCATCAAGTACACCCTGTTGAATTGCTGAGTAAACTTCACCCTGTCCCATTGGAACGCCTTGGCCACCCATGCATGAAAGAGTCTTAATCATGGTATCAGATTGCATCACTCGCGTTTTCACGCCTTTCATGTCTGCAATCGTATTGATAGGGCCTTCTTTAGTGTACATGCTACGAGCACCACCAGTGTATGCAGCTAATACTTCAAAACCCATTGGCGTGGTTTGTTTGAATAGGTTATCTAATACACCTGAAGTGAATACTTTTTGTTGGTGGTCATAGCCACTGTATATGTATGGCAGGCTAATAATGCCAAAATCTGCACTGTAGTTTTCAACCAGCGGATTAGCAACTATAGCCATTTGAATTGCACTATTTTGTACCAATTCTAATGATGCGCGTTGATCGCCCAGTAATTCATTTGGGAAAATATTCAATTTATAGCGACCGTCAGTTGCTTCGGCGAATTTTTTTCCAAAATCGTTGAGGGCTGTGTATTGGGGATGTTTATCTGATTGGTTGAAGGCTGCTTTTATTTCCGTTGCAGCATTCGCCATTGAAAAAACGCCAAGTGCACCGACAATAGTGGTAGCAAGGGTTAATACTTTAAACTTAGACATAATTGTACTCCGTGTCATTATTAATAAAAAATTAACGAATTTTGTTCATATCAACAAAATCCATATCATCGAATGTAAGATTTTCACCTAGCATTCCCCAAATAAAACTATAATTTTGTGTTCCACATCCTGAGTGAATTGACCAACTTGGAGATAGCACCATTTGATGGTTTCTAACAACAATATGGCGAGTTTCTTGCGGTTGACCCATGAAGTGAAATACCACCTGTTGTGGTTTAATATCAAAATAGAAATAAGCTTCCATACGACGTTCGTGGGTATGAGGAGGCATGGTGTTCCAAACACTGCCAGCTTTTAATGAAGTTAGTCCCATTGATAACTGTGAGGTAGGTAAAACATCAGGATGAATGTATTGATTAATACAGCGTGCATTTGCATTGCTTTGATCACCTAAATCTACGACCTTTGCATCCTCAAGACGAATAATGCGAGAAGGATGAATATGGTGAGATGGTGCGCTAATACAATATAATAAAGCGGGGGATTCACTCTCTAAAGATTTAAATACGATATTTTCATTGCCCTGACCCAGATATAAAGCATCTTTATGCTTTAACGTATAAACTTTTTCTTTGGTTGTTATTTCCGCTTTACCACCGAGGTTAATCATTCCTAACTCGCGACGCTGAAGAAAAAAATCGGTACCAAAATCTTTATTATTAATAAAGTCATCTAATACTAAGTTATTGTTTTTAGGTGAGACTCCCATTACCACAATACGATCAATATGGCTGTATACAGTTACAATTTCATTATCTTTAAACATCTCTTCGGTTAAGAACTCATCTCGAAGCCGCGTGGTATCGTACGTTTTTGCGTCTACTGGATTACTATTATAATTAATATGCATTTTTACACCTTGTGAAGTTCGTTAATACTTTGATTTATATTAAGTTGCTGCATTTTTCTTATTGTTAGCAACAATTAAAATCATCAAAATTCGTAACTGAAATAACGCTATTCAAATATTTTAATCGTCTAATAATTAGTCGTCTGTGAGTACAATACGGCAGTATTGTTAACCAATCAATGTTATTGGTTGTCAATTTGTTTTATTTTTGACAGGGATCTAATAATTGAACTTAATTGAAACGTTGTTTCAAAAAATGACTTTTATTGCTTTGTTTTGTTGTTTTTTGTAATTTCTTTTAAGTTGTTGTTTTTTTATTGTTTAATTTTCCTGTTTTTAACTTTTTTGTTCTCCAAATAAATTTTTTTTAAAATGAGGGGGGGGAATACAAGGAAAAAAACTTAAAAAAGGTAAACCAACTTGCTTTGTAGTTGGAAGTAGTGAGGTACAAATAGGATTTAACTGTTACTGAGATATAGATAGTTAAAAGGATTGAGATATTAAGTAGCAAGTACTTATTTAATCTAGAAGAGATATAGTAAAGCGTTGAAAAACGCTAGGTAGTGATGAAATAAGAAGGTCTAACATTGTTAGACCTTTTATAAAAACATTAAGCAATAGCAGGTGATTACGTTGCTGGATATTTTTCTTTTATTGGGTTAACCAATCAGTGGTGTCATATCAGTAAACAGTCCCATAATAAGATTCGTGGCAAATATTGCTAGTGCTAATGGGATACGTATTTTTATGATCATTAGCATCATTCCATGATACCGAGGAAAATACCTATTAATGTACTATCCATGGTGAACCCCTATTTGAACTTACTTTTAAATAAGTTTAAATAGGCTACTAAATAAATTAGTAGCCACTTTGTTCGGTCATTTGGCTAGCTTGCTATTGGACGTTTATAAGTAAGGCTTAACCCAGTCCAAACCTTCTTCTGTTGTATTTTTAGGGTTATATTCGCAACCAATCCAACCGTCATATCCAGAGTCATCCAGTACTGTAAATAAGTGTGGATAGTTGATTTCACCTTCGAAAGGCTCATTTCTACTTGGAATAGAGGCAATTTGAATATAGCCAGTAACATCAGCAAGATCATTAATAAGGTGTGTAAGATCACCATCCATGATTTGAGCGTGGTAAAGATCCAGTTGAAGCTTCACGTTAGCACGCTCAACTTGCCTAATTAAATCTGCAGCTTGTCGTTGATGTGCAATAAAGTAATTAGGCGCATCGCGTGTATTTAATGGCTCTATCATCAGTTCAATATCTTGTTCTGCAAAAGCATCAGCAGCAAAACGGATATTGTTAATAAAAGTATTTGTATGTTGTTCACGTGTGAAGCGTGGATCAACAATACCTGACATTGCATGCACTTTTTTACAATTAAGTGCTTTAGCGTAAGTTAGTGCTGTTTTAACACTTTCTTGAAATTCTAGTTCGCGTCCAGGTATTGCTGCAAAACCACGTTCACCAGCATCCCAGTCGCCAGGAGGCATGTTAAACAGTGCTTGCTCAAAGCCATATCGTTGTAGTTTATCTGCTAAAATATCGACATCAAAGGCATAGGGAAATAAATATTCAACTGCTTTAAAGCCTGCATTATGTGCGCGTTCAAAACGCTCTAAAAATGGAACTTCAGTAAAAAGCATGGTTAGGTTTGCTGCAAATTTAGACATTATTTTCCTCTCTCTTTTAAATCTGTTACTTCTGCATCTGTTGGGTAACGAGTTGGATTGCCTGTTAATAACAATGCTAATTGTGCCATTTCTTGTAACTCTTCAGCATTATTAACAGTATCTAAAAATCAGTCTCAGTAATAATAGGGCGATGATTTGCAATTAAGATGTACGATGCTGATCAGAAAATTTAATGATTATGGCGCAATTTATGGCGCCCCTGTGCGGTATTAAGGGATACAGGTAGTCTGCCTATACGCATCATGTGATAAAGGGTGAATCCTTTAATTGCATTATATTGAACGGCACATGCATATTAACTGTTTTCATCAATACAGCATTCATCTTGTAAGAATCCAATGACTGATTGTAGTTTTTTATATTCGGCGACACAAAAAAGTGTGCGTCCTTCACGGCGTTGCGAGATAAGTTCTGCTGAAAGCAAGCTGGATATGTGATGCGATAGGGTAGAGCCGGGTATTGCTAGCTTTTCTTGTAAGCTGCCCACCGCGATCCCTTGATAACCTGCTCGAACGACGCTTTTATAAATACTCAAACGTGTTGGGTGACCTAACTCTTTTAATGCTTTAGCTACAACATCAATATCCATTATTTTACCTTTTCTATTTAATAGGTTAGATTTTCATTTTATATATTTCGATATTACTGGAAATCTTAGAGAGTGCCAATCATTAGTCATTAAAAGGTGGGACAATCAGGCCGACTATAAACGACCTGATTGCTTTATTTTAAAACAGAAAAGAGTAAAGATAACCGGCAGCCATCGCCATACCTAAGATCACCGTAAGAAAAGCAATAATCATTTGGTTTTTAAAAATAGATTTTAACAGGATAACTTCAGTTAAGCTTGCACCTGCGCTACCAATGATTAGTGCCATCACAGAGCCTAGCGCCATACCTTTTGCCACTAATGCCGCACTTAAAGGAATAACCGCTTCAGCTCGAATATAAAGTGGGATGCCAATAATGGCTGCGATAGGAATTGCGTACCAATGGTCTTCCCCTGCGTACTCTGCAATTAAATCTGTTGGCATAAAACCGTAAATAAAAGCCCCTAATGAAATACCAATTAATAAGTAAGGAAAAACTTGCTTGAAATCTTTCCAAGTTGATAACCAAATACGTAACCAACGATTATCTTCTTTTTTAGGCTTAACATTATTGCCGCAGTCCGAAGTCACCGCTGCATCTACTGCACAGGAACTATTCTTCTGAGTGTTTTTGGTAACAGTGTTGGTAGCGGCGCTTGCACAGGCATTGTTCTGTACTGCTTTGTTATTGTTATTGTTATTGTTATCAATATCACTGTTGTTAGTGTCATCGCTATCGCCACTGCAAGAACTTGTGGCCGTTTCTTTTTTTGCGCTACTGCAAGGTTTATCACTTTTTACTGCTTCGTAAGCTTCCGGTTTTACATACCTTTCAAAGCCCAATTTTTCTAATACAAAGCCAGCAGTGACCGCCACAATAATAGCGATAAGAAAATAAAATAAGGCGATTTTAAAGCCAAAAGTAATGACAAAAAGACCAATAATGATAGGGTTAAGTAAAGGACTAGAGAATAAAAATACCATCATTGGTCCAAAACCAGCTCTTGCTCTGAGTAAGCCTTTTAAAAAAGGGATGGTTGAGCAGGAGCAAAAAGGGGTAATCGACCCTAATAGGGCGGCGATAATGTAACCCTTGCCATTACGTGAACTTAAAATTGATTGAATTTTTTGTGGCGTAATAAATTCTTGTAATACCCCGACTAAATAGCTGATTGCTAAAAAAAGAATGATCAATTCTGTCGCTAAAAAAGCAAACATATTTAAGGCCTCTTTGGCCATTGTTAATATTTCTGGACTCATTTACTTACCTTTATTCGTTAATTCTAGATTGTTCGAAATATATTTCGGTTTGAGGTTTGTGTCAAACTATTATTCTGGATTTGTCGAAATGATAGGGTGGCAAGGTGATGGAGTAATGAAGTTAGGAAATGAAAAGTGAAGCTTGAATCTATATTATCGAATGTTGATTTTAGTACCCTGAATGATAACGAGAATATTCATATTAATTGCTACAGACTACCGAGGGTATTTCGTAAATTTTTGAACTTTATTGTAGAGGATAGTGTGATCTTTATTGTAGAAGGTAGTTGGCAGGGAGATAACTTTGCCGCGTCATTTAAAGAAAAACTCACCATTTCAGTATTAATTGCATCAACGTATGCATTAAGAAAAATGGTGAGCTAATTTTTTATCTTATTTTTTTGAAAATTTAATTTTTCACTTGTTGTGGCATCTCTTCATCAATCGGAAAGTCTTGAATAATAGGGTTATATTTTTCAGGGTATTCACCTAAAAATAGGGTTAAAAATACAACCGTTAACCCACTCGCAGTGATTGGTGAGCCAAAGATACTTTTTACTATCGCACCTAAATCTCCACCAATATTTACGGCAACAGTATTAACCACTTGCGGTACTAATAACACGCCTAATCCCATCCCAAATGAAACGGCTAAGGTGAGCATATTTTTTCTATTTAATTCCACATGAGTTAATATTTTTACTCCAGCCATAGCAACGGTCGCAAACATAATAATGGTTGCGCCACCTAAAACAGAGTTAGGAACCGCACGAAATAAAGCGCCAATATGAGGAAACAAACCCATCACAATTAAGATCATACCAATCCAAACACCAATGAAGCGGCTAGCAATACCCGTTAATTGTATTACTCCGTTGTTTTGGCTAAAGGTAGTATTTGGAAAAGTATTAAATATGCCAGCAATTAATGAGTTAACACCATCGCCTAAGATGCCTTGTTTAATGCGTTTAAGGTAAGAGGCTCCGCTGATAGGTTGTTTTGATACCATACAGTTGGCAGTAATATCACCAGATGTTTCAATCGCAGTAATTAGGTAGATAAGCGCAACAGGAATAAACGCAGCTAAATCAAAAGAGAAGCCGTATTTAAAAGGAACAGGTATGCTAATTAGTGTCTCTACATTACCGATAGCACTGTAATTAACTTTGCCCATTAATACCGCAGCAGCCATACCTACTAACATGCCGAGGATAATTGAGGATAAACGCACCCATTGGTTACCGTATTTATGTGCAACAATAATACTTGCCATCACTAATACACCTAAAAACAAGTTATCAAAACTCGCGAAAAGCTCTGGTTTATTGGTTAATAACCACTGTCCACCGGCTAAATCGGTAAAACCTACTTTGATTAAACTAATGCCAATAACCGTGATCACAGTACCTGTAACCACAGGAGTAACCACTCGTTTTAGCTTTTCTAAAAACTGGCTGACAGCAATCTCTACAAAGGCACCTAGTACACAAACACCAAAAATAAGCGATAAGATCTGATCTGGACCACCTCCATTTGCTTTCGCGATAAAACCCGCTGCTAATACTGAGCTTAAAAAAGCAAAACTTGTGCCTTGCACACAGATCATGCCAGCGCCAATACCCATTGGTTTCTTAGCTTGAATGATGGTGCCGACACCAGACACCATTAATGCCATCGATATTAAATAAGGGATCTCCTCACCTAAACCAAGTACACCACCAATGATTAAGGTGGGGGTAATGATGCCAATAAAACTAGCCAATACATGCTGTATGGCTGCAAAAAAAGATGCTTTGCGCGATGGATTATCATCGAGCTCGTAAATTAACTCTGAAGCGTCACTCATCTTGTATTTCCCTATGCATTATGTGGAACGATTGGAACTTGTAAGTTAATTTTTGCAACGATCGTGCCACTTAAGGAGAGTTTTATAAAATCATTTAAAAACAATGAATTAAAGTTTTTATCCGTTTAAATGTGAAAAATAGTAAATGCAGTTAATACATTTTTGGTGCACTAGTTGCACTTTAATTGAGCAGGTTACTGGAAGTTTCATTTTTATAATTTTCACTTGTTACCATGGTTTTGTACAACTTTAGTTATGCTTGGTAATGTATATTTACATAGCATCTTATACCCATTACCAATGAAAGATGCGTTATTGATAGCTAACACGGACATCAATACAAGGTGTAATATATTGATCTTTATAAGAATCAACTTCGTTAATGTGCCTCGACAGGTATAAAAATAAGTATTTACTCCTTAAATGGTTAGCCCTTATCGAATGTTATAACGACATCTTATATTTAAAATAGTGGGAGGAATCGGCACCTAGTGGGGAAGTCGTGAGGCAACTATCTTCGTTGCACTTCAGCTTATAAGCCTAAATTCGATTCGAGTAGTCAATTTATAAACGATGCTTATATTCAGCCGGTTTTATTATTGCTCAAGCACAAAGCAAAGATTTCCAATTACGTGTTGGTATGTCAGTGGTGCCGACTATCATGACCGGCGAACAGCAAAAAGAGTCTTTATAATAAAACCAGACCTTATAAATTTTTATAAGCTATGGTATTAATAAATAAAGCAAACTTATTATACGAATCTAGAAAATAATAAAACTAAGGAAGGTAAATAAATGAGTATCAATAATCCTCGTGATTACATCGGTTATGGAAGAGATAATGTGCCCGATGCAAATTGGCCTAATGGCGCTAAGATAGCGCTTCAGTTTGTGCTCAACTATGAAGAGGGTGGGGAGAATTGTGTGTTGCATGGTGACCCGCACTCTGAAACCTTTTTGTCTGAAATCGCGGGTGCTGAAGCTTACCCAGAGCGTCACATGAGTATGGAATCATTATATGAATATGGTTCAAGAGCGGGTGTGTGGCGTATTCTTAACGAATTCAAATTACGTGATTTGCCATTAACTGTTTTTGGCGTAGCAACTGCTTTACAGCGTAATCCAGAAGTAACCCAAGCGATTATTGAAGATGGTCATGAGATCGCTTGTCATGGTTTAAAGTGGCTTCATTATCAACATACGCCGATTGAAGAAGAACGTGAGCATATGCATCAAGCATTGGATATCATCGAAGATCTGACGGGATCGCGTCCACTAGGATGGTATACAGGGCGTGACTCTCCTAATACTCGCGGTTTGGTTGCAGAGCAGAGAGGCATGTTATATGACTCTGATTATTATGGTGATGATCTTCCTTTTTGGGTGCAAGTACCTAGCGATGAAGATGGAGAGGAAACTCGTCCACACTTAGTCATTCCTTATACGTTAGATAACAACGACATGCGTTTTTCTTCTCCCTATGGCTTTAGCCATGGTGAAGAGTTTTTCCAATATTTAAAAGATAGCTTTGATTGTCTATATGCTGAAGGTGACAGCAAACCTAAACTGATGTCGATTGGTTTGCACTGCCGAGTGATAGGCAAACCGAGTCGCTTTATGGCACTCAAGAAGTTTTTAGATTATGTACAGTCACATGATGATGTTTGGGTTGCACGACGTGATGAGATTGCACAACATTGGATAGCAAACCATCCTTGTAGCGAGTAATTCATTCGAAAATATGAATGATAGCAGCCCTTTATGTCCTTTAATTGGAAGCTAAACCCCATAAGCCTCTATTTTTTTTATGATCGCTTTGCGTACAATAATAAATACGCTTTATATAATTGAGATATACATGGCTAGAAGAATGAGTGGATTACGGACAACTATAAAAATTGCTAAAGCTATTAATAAGCTAAGTAAGGATTCTGCACGACATGCAGAACGTCGTCGCAAAGAAATAGATAGGCAGCAAGCACGCAGTGCAAAAGAACATGAACGAGCATTACGAGAGCAGGTTCGAGCCGCAAAGGAATATGAAAGGAGGAACCTAGCAATAAAAAAACGCAATGCAGCAGATGAAAAACTTGCCTTCAAAGAAGCTTTGAATGATGCAAAGCTAGAATATGAATTTAGATGTGAAGAGCGCGCTACATTACGTAAACAATACATTGATGAGGTTTTAAAATAAGATGACGCAAATACAAATTATAGCTAGCTTATCTGCTGTTTTCTTGTTGTTGGTTATAGCAGTTTATTTTTTTATTAAAGGTAAATACGATAAACAATCGGGCGAATTTAAGACACTTCAATCAGGTATTGAACAGAGTAAAAAAGAGCTTGGTACTAGAGCAACGCTGAAAGATGAACTTGACTCAAAAATAGCAGAAAAGAATGCAATACTCAGTACTGTCACCGAAGAATTAGCAGAAGTGATTGCTTTAAAGGGAAAAGAAAAAGAATTATTAGGATCTATTAAATCGCAAGAAACAGAAATTGAAGTTGCTACTAAAAAAGTTTATGAGTTGAACATAAATGCTGAAAATTTGGATAATGAAGTACAAGGTCTAATGAGTTACTTAGATCTATATTCTCAAATTGATGAATTTACGAGTGTTGGTCATTATGAAGAGCCAGAGTATTTATTCGAGACATCTTTAAGGTTTGCTGAACAGATAAAAGATATCCGTCAACAGCAAAAGGATATGATAAAAGATAAAATTGCGATTACCTTCCCTGAAGATACTGTTATTTCAACAGATAAGGCATTTAATAAGAAGATATTGAATGGGCAAGTAAAGTTAATGCTAACGTCCTTTAATATCGAAACCGATTTATTAATAGCAAATTTAAAACCTTCTAATTTTGCTCGAACTATTGAAAGAATCGAAAAGCTAGCTAATAACCTTGAAAAAAACTCTGCTACATTTGAATGTGGATTTAACACTGACTATGTTGGTTTAAAGTTTGAGGAGTGTAAGCTTCAATATCAGTATACCTTGAAAAAACAAGAAGAAATAACTGAACAAAAGATAATCCGAGAGCAAATTAAAGAAGAGCAAAGAGCAATTAAAGAATATGAAAAAGCAATTGCTGATGCTGAAAAAGAAGAGAAATTATACCGATCTTTATTAGAAAAAGCTCGCCAAGAGTTATTAGAGCTTAATGATGAAGAGCGCATGGTAGCGGAAAATCGAATTGAAGCACTTGAATTACAATTAGCCGAAGCAGAAGCAAAAGAAGAACGTGCAAAAAGTATGGCACAACAAACAAGAAAAGGTCATGTATACGTTATAAGTAATATTGGCTCATTTGGAGAAGATGTTTATAAAATTGGTTTGACTCGAAGACTAGAGCCGTTAGATCGAGTCAAAGAGCTTGGCGATGCTAGCGTTCCATTTATATTTGATGTTCATGCAATGATTTATGTTGAAGATGCTCCCGCATTAGAATCTGCATTGCATAGAGAGTTTAGTAAGCAGCGAGTTAATGCCGTGAACTTTAGAAAAGAATTTTTCAATATAGATCTTGATAGTATTAAGGATGCTGTAGAGCGGATTGCTGGTGTAGAGGCAGAATTTAAGATGACAGCACTTGCTGAAGATTATTATGAATCTAAACGCTTAAGAGGTGATGAGGTAATTATTTAATTTAGAAATCAAAAGAGACCTATAAATTAGGTCTCTAATAACCTATCTGTTAATTATTCTACAGCAAGTTTTTTAAGCATATCGATTAAACAATCCAGGGCTACAGCGACATCGGAAACCATCACCTGTTCTCTAGGGTTATGGCTAATCCCTTTTTCACAGCGTACAAACAACATGGCGATATCTGCAATATTGGTGATCACCATGGCATCATGACCTGCACCACTTGATAGAAAACAAGGTGTTTTTTGAGTATGTTTTTCAACCACTTCACCCCATTTTTGTTGCAGATCATCACTGCATAAAACCGCTTCTGCTTGGTAAAGTTTTTCATGTGCTAAGGTCAGCTGACGTTTGTCGGCGATATTAGTTAAATCTTGTAATAGCTTTTCACAACAACTCTCTAAAGTTGACTGAGATTGACTACGAATATCGACGGTGAAATGTACTTCACCTGCAATCACATTCACTGCACCTGGAAACACATCGCAGCGCCCAACGGTAGCGACAATGCCATGGTCAAAGGCAAATTGCTCAATCATACCAATCATTTGTGCGGCACCTGACATCGCATCTTTACGTAACGCTAAGGGTACTGTGCCAGCGTGGCCAGCCATGCCTTTAAGTTTGAATTGATAGCGTTTTGCACCGGCAATACCAGTCACAACTCCCACCGGTAAATTGAGATCTTCTAGTACCGGACCTTGCTCAATATGTACTTCTAAATACGCTAAGATATCATTGGCATTGCGCTTATCTTGCCCTGCTCGCATCGGATCTAAACCAAAATCAGTCATCGCTTGTGCCATGCTAATACCTTGATTATCAGTGATGGCTAACCATTCTGGCTTAAAGCAGCCGGCAGTTGCACTAGAACCGATCAGGGTTGTATTGAATCGTGTTCCTTCTTCATCTGCAAAGGCAACAATATCAACATGAAAGGGCAGTTCTTGATCCATTAATTGCGTCATTGCTTCAATTGCAAGCAGCACACCTAAGTTACCATCATATTTACCCGCATTGGCTACGGTATCGCTGTGTGAACCTATTAATACAGTGGGTAATGTTGGATTAGCAGATAGCTTCCGCCCCCATTGGTTTCCGACACTATCTTCCCAAGTTTGTAGGCCTGCTTGTTGCATCCACTGTTCAATTTGTTGATGCGCTAGTTTATGCTCTGCTGTTAAATAAGCACGAAGCAAACCGCCTTGCATGGCCGTGAATGTGGCGAGGTGATCCGCCCATTGCATGATTTTTTGCGCACCGTCATTTGTTGTAGTCTGCGACATAAAGGCTCCTTTTAAACAGTGTAATACTGCATTGCAGTAGTGACTGCTTGACCAGGCTGAATGCCAGCTTTGTATTTTAATAATATCGACTCTAGTGCCGCTAATGTTGTTAATACACACTCTTGGCGAGCGTTAAAGCCCATCGTTCCAATGCGCCAGATCTTGCCATGTAGAGGGCCAAAGGAAGTACCAATTTCAATGCCAAAACATAACAATAACTCTTGTCGTACTTTGTCACCGTCAATGCCATCTGGAATATAAACACCGACCACGTTATTCATTTTAAATTGTTGATTACCGAACAATGTTAATCCCATTGCTTTCAAGCCCATTGCCATTGCATCACCAGCTTGTTTATGACGAGCAATAACATTTTCACTGCCTTCTTCAAGGTAAATTCGTGCGCATTCACGTGCTGCATATAACATACTAGTGGCTTCAGTATGGTGGTTTAAACGTTCTGGCCCCCAATAATCCATTACCATGGCTAAATCAAAATAGTTAGACTGAATTCTAATATCGGTACCGGCAGTATGATGATCTGCTTTAATCCCAGCTTCAACATGTTTACGACGGTTGATCACTTCAGCACATTGGTCGCTTAGACTGATAGGCGCGCTACCTGATGGACCACCTAAACATTTTTGCAATCCAACAGAAACCGCATCTAAGTGCCACTCATCCATCTTCAGTTCATTGCCTGCAATAGAGGCAGTTGCATCACAGTAGAATAAAACACCATAGCGTTGACAAATTTCACCTATTTCAGCAAGCGGTTGATTCATGGTGGTAGAGGTATCACCTTGTACCGTTGCTAATAGCTTTGGTTGGAACTCTTTAATCGCTTGCTCTACTAATTCTGGCGGACAAACTTCACCCCATTCAATATCGATGGTTTTAACAACGGCACCAACACGCTGTGCAATTTCACACAATAAGTGTCCAAAGCGGCCAATCACTGGAATTAATACTTTATCGCCAGGTTGTAAAATGGAAACCAATACCGCTTCGATACCTGCACGTGCAGTACCATCAACTAACATCGTTTGTTGGTTTTCGGTTTCAAGCACACCACGGTATAGGGATTGCACTTGATTCATGTAACCTGTCATGACCGGATCGTATTGACCGATTAGTGCACTAGAAATAGCTTGATGAACACGTGGATACGCATTGATTGGTCCCGGCCCCATTAATAAACGAACTGGCGGGTTAAGTGTTTCAAATAGGGATTTAGTGGTCATTTTTTTCTCCAAGTAAACTTTGCCCATCACTACGAGGATCGCTAGTTGCTGCTGCTTTCCCGTTTTTATCGAGCATAATGGCACCTGCGTGCCCCATTAATTCATTATTATCAGCCACTATTGTTATATCGTGACCCAGTGCTCTTAAGGTGGCACCGTGTTGTTTGTAAAGTTGATTTTCTACTCGTAAGTTATTGCTGCTGTCACCCCAAGTTCTCCCCAGCAACCAACGAGGTTTTGAAACTGAAGCCGCTAAACTTATGCCTTGATAAAGGTGGCGGCTAAATAAACAAGCTTGCGTTTGTGGTTGTCCTTCACCGCCCATTGAACCGTAAACAAAACGACGTCCATCCTTGAGCTCTGCATAGGCTGGATTTAAGGTATGGAATGGTTTTTTACCTGCAGCAAGTACGTTGTGATGATTTGCGTCAAGGCTGAAACTTTTACCGCGAATATTCCATGTAATACCACTGCTTGGTAGTACTACGCCTGAACCAAACTCCCAGTAAATACTTTGAATAAAACTGACCATGGTGCCGTATTGATCCGATGCTCCCATCCATACTGTATCACCGGGTTTTGCGACATGTGGCCAAGGTAATGCTTGTTCAAAAGAGATATTAGCGGCACATTTTTTTATCACATCGTCATTTAATAATTGCTGCAAAGGTACATCTAGGTACGCGGGATCGGTGATTTGCTGATCGCGAATGATAAAGGCTTGTTTAGTTGCTTCTACTAACAGATGAATATGTTCAACTTCAGAGGTCACTTGATCCACTAAACGGTCGTAAATTGCTAAGATTAATAATGACGCTAAACCTTGAGTGGGTGCATCTAAGTTATATAAACTACCCTTAGAGATATCCACCGTTAACGGCGTTGATACCGTGGCTTGGTACTGGTTAAAATCATTCAACGTTAACGGGCTGCCGGCATCAGCAAGTTCATCCGCCATTTGTTTGGCAAGCTCACCTCGATAAAAGTCATCTAAACCCTTCTCAGCTAAATGTTTAAAGGTATCTGCCAATGGTTGATTAATGAGGCTTTCACCTACTTTTAAGACTTCATCTTGATCCAAAAAACGCGCTGCAAAATTAGCTAAATGACTTAAACGAGACAGCGTTTTTTCACTGGCATCAACCAAACTTTGGGTGATTTCAATTCCTTGTTCAGCGGCATCAATAGCAGGTTTAAGTAGCCTATTTAAAGGCATCGCTTTACCATTGAGCCCACTGCTATCTAACTTAAGAGCTTGTTGCCAACCTGCAACCGTACCCGCCATGGTTATTGCTGATTTACCACCACTTTCTGGTAATTCATCCGCTTGCTGTCGGTAACTTTCCACATCAATATTTAGCGCTGCACCACCGCAGGCATCAATTGCGACCGGTTTTTCCCCTGCTTTACAAATTAACCAGAAACCATCTCCACCAATACTATTCATGTGTGGATATTGCACTGACACCATCGCCGCCGCTGCCACCATTGCTTCGCTAGCCGTTCCGCCGGCATCTAATACTGCTTGTCCGGCTTGTGCTGCTTTGTAATGTGGTGCGGTAAATGAAGTTTGAAATGTCATCGTTATTGCTCTCCTTGCCATAAGCTAAGACCCGTTTTGATCAGATCCGCTTCCTGGTTATCGATACCCATCAATGAAAATCCGCAGGGTCCTTCTTGTAAGTTTTGTATCGGTAGATGTAACTGTGGAAAACCGGCTAAACCTGCAATGCTGGTTAATCCCATTAATTGCGACCGATATTCAGCTAGTGCTTCACCTGCCATAGTCAGCGCTGGTGGGCCTGATGGAGTGGTTGGTATCACCCATAAACCTTGCATATCATTAAACTGGCTAAGTAATTGTTGTTTAAAATTATGCTGTTGTACTTTAGCTTCACGATATTGTTCGGGCGTAATAGTACGTGCCCAAATCACACGTTGTAGAATTGAAGGATCTAAGGCGTCACCGTGTTTTGTTAACCAAGCCTCGTGCTCCTCAATTATTTCAAAACCTTGAATAGTGCGGAATAATAGACTCAGCTTATCAAGAGTTTGCTCTGTGTCGGCTAATAGATCACAGCTTAGCAGTGTGATATTAGCTTGTTGGCACCAACGGCTTAATACACTCAACCTTTGGGCACTGAATTGTTGCTGTAATGTTTTATCTAGATACAAATTTTGTGCAACTTGTCCTTGTTTTTTTAAAGTAATTGCCGGTTTTTGGGGATCAGTTACCGGTTGTGTTGAAGCACCTAATAATGAAAAAACATTCGCTAGTTTGTTTAAGTCTTGGCTGAAAATACCTGCGGTATCAAAGCTTTTTGATAATTGGAAAGCATTATCTAAGCTCACTTTCCCAAGTGTTGGGCGTAAACCAAATAAGCCACAATAACTGGCAGGAACGCGCACTGAACCGCCAGTATCTGTGCCGATTGAGAAATCAGCTTCACCCTTTGCAACGGCCACTGCACTACCACTTGAAGATCCTCCCGGTAAGCAGTTTGGCGCAAGCGGATTAACGGGCGTACCATAGTGGATATTTTGCCCGTTTAAACTGTAAGCAAGCTCATCGGTTTGAACGCGGCCGACGCAGCTTGCACCATTGGCTAACAAGCGCTCAATTAAACTCGCACTTTGCTGCGCTGGTTGATGGCTTGCTAACCACGCCGGATTACCTGCTCCTGTGACATAACCTTGGACATCGAATAGATCTTTAAACACGAAGGTTAAACCACTTAGCTCACCGTCAGCAGTTGCCGCTAAATTATCGGGCCCTTGTGTACAGTACACACTTGCGTCTTTAGTTATTAGGTGATCCATGTTTAACGTACTCCCTGTTTAAGGCTGCTTTATTTAACCTTGTTTTTTTGTCACTATTTTTTACTACTGTTATCTTTAAAGCTACTTAACACTTAATGTGAAGAGGCCGTCTTAACTTGTTCACTTTGAGTGGCATAACGGCTAGCTAGTATTGCGCAGTAGAAAATCTGAATCGGGTGATACAGCATGATAGGTAATAGGATCATGCCTAAGTCGGGATTACTGCCAAAAATAACGGTCGCCATCGGAATACCCGCTGCGAGTGTTTTTTTAGTGCCACAAAATACCGCCGCTACTTCATCGGCTAATTGAAATTGACAACGGCGAGCTCCCCATTGAATAAGGTGAACCATACACAGTAATACCACTGCACAAATGGCAATCGAGGTGATCAACATTTGCATTGAGAATGAACTCCAAATGCCGTTCGCAACAGAGTCACAAAAAGCGTTATAAACGATTAATAAAATGACGTATTTATCAACCTTACTCACTACTGATTTATGTCTTTCCGCAAATTTTAATAAAAAAGGTCTCGCTAATTGCCCTAGGATCATCGGTAATAACAGTAACTTAGCAATCGAGGTAATAGAAGCGACTAAATCAAGTTCAACACCTTCAAACCCCATGAATGCTTGGATTAAAAGAGGCGTGATCACAATGCCTAGAATACTAGATAATGAGGCATTAAAAATTGCCCCCGGAACATTACCTTTACCAACACTGGTCATCGCCACTGAAGAAGAGATAGTGCTTGGCAAAACGAATAAGTAGCAGAAACCAAATGCTAATGCTGCTGGCATATAAGCTAGTAATAGATCACCAAAAATGATCCAAAGTAGAGGATAAGCAATAAACGTCGCAGCTTGAATGTAGATGTGCATGCGCCAGTTGCTGACACCTGCTTTAATCGCAGAAGGGGAAAGACCTAAACCATGTAAAAAGAAGACAATCGCAACACCGATGCCGGTAAGTTTATCAAGATGAATTAATCCTCCTGATTTACCAAGTTCAGCGGTTATTGTAGCTAACGCAATGGCGATCACCATGCCCACTAAAAACCACTCTTTTTTAAGTTTATTTATAACATTTATCATTTAATTATTACTCTTACGGCTGATTATTTAATTTAATATTTACTCTAACTCATTGAGCTTGGAATAATTAACACTTATTTTACTGCTTACTTTGGTCGCTTCACCATTTAATAATTGATAGGTGTTATTAACCAAATGAGAAATTAAACTCATGGGAACCGCATAGCTATCTAAAGGCGTTTCATTATTCATATGGCAAATCAGTGAATGGGTGGTACTTTGTACGTATTTTTGCCCAGATTGATCCGTGATCAATAAACATTGATGTGTTTGCAACTGCTCAATTATTTTTGAAAAATGACTTACTCGACGGCGAATACCTATCACAATCACAAAATCGTCTTCTTCAATTGCAGCTAAATCTTCACCGATAGTTTGCCCTGGTAAAGGCAGCAGTTCTACATGACTGCGGCATTGCATCAGCTGTTGTCTAAAGTGAAGCGCCAGAGGGTAACTGTTGCGATAACCAATAATTTTAATACGTTTCGCTTCAGCAAGATGTTTAATAATCGCTTTCATATCAACGCTTTTAAGTTGCTCCCGTAAGCGCTCTAAAGCTTGAATCTCTTGGTGAAAATCGCAGTTATCTAATGCACTTGTTAATACCGGTTGGCCTCTTTCGCGTACTGCTAATAACTCATTACGTAGAGAAAGATGATCCGCATAGCCTAAGCGACGAATAAAACGACTGACACTGGTTTTAGAAACAGAACACACCTCTGCAATGTCATTCGTTGACATGATCAGGACTTTCTCAGGGTTCAGCAGTAAATAGTCGGCTAAGCGACGACTATTTGGCGTCAAGTCTGGGTAATGTTTAGTAATACGCTCAATCAATGAGTGACTGTTGCTGGTCATCTACTCTTCCTTGTAGGCTAATATAGGCAGTAAAAATAGCTTTCTATCATCTCACAGCCGCAAGAAAACTTTGTAATTCTTCGGTTTGTGGGTTAGAAAATACTTCATCACTTTGACCTGTCTCCCATACTCGGCCTTGATTCATAAATACCACTCTATCGCCAACATCGCGTGCAAAGTTCATTTCATGTGTCACCAGTATTAATGTCATACCTTCTTGTTTAAGTTTTTCTAATACTTTTAGTACTTCACCGACTAGTTCTGGATCTAATGCAGAGGTTATCTCATCGCATAATAAAACTTTAGGTGACATAGCCAGTGAGCGAGCAATAGCAACACGCTGTTGTTGACCTCCAGATAAATTACCAGGATAAGCTGAGAATTTATCTGCTAGTCCAACTTTCTCTAATAGTTCTTTAGCTAACATTTCACTTTCTGCAGAAGACTTTTTCATGACTAGCTTAGTCGCTAGCATCACGTTCTCACCTACCGTCATATGTGGAAAAAGATTAAAGTTTTGAAATACCATTCCCACACTACGACTTAATAAACGTAGTTTGTAATCATCATTTTCAACCGACTGATTATCAACAATAACCGCACCTTTTTGGTATGCTTCTAAACCATTCATACAGCGTAGAAGGGTGCTTTTACCTGAACCACTGCGACCAATGATAGAAACTACTTCACCAGCCTCGACCTTAAGGTCAACACCTTTTAATACGTGGTTTTCGCCATAGTATTTATGGACTTGATCTAGGCTAACGAGCGACATGATTTTTTTTCTCCAAATGGCGAGCTAAAACAGAAAGTGGAAAACAGATAAGAAAGTACAATACTGCAACTAGTGCAAAGACTTTAAAGGGTTCAAAAACGGCATTATTGATCATAGTGCCAGCTTTAGTTAACTCAACAAAACCAATAACAGATGCGAGCGCTGTACCTTTAACTATTTGTACAGAAAAGCCTACGGTAGGTGCGATTGACATGCGCATCGCTTGCGGCACAATAACGTAACGCATGGTTTGTAAATAAGTTAAACCTAGTGTGCGACAGGCTTCCCACTGACCTTTTGGTAACGCTTCGATACAACCTCGCCAAATATCATGAAAAAAGGCACTACTAAACAGTGTTAAAGAAATTACTGCGGCAGACCAAGCGTCCACTTCAATACCAATTAACGATAAACCAAAGAAGGTTAAAAACAATTGCATCAGCAATGGAATACCTTGGAATATTTCTACGTAAGTTTGAATAATTCGAGTGGTAATTTTGCTACGCATACTGCGCAATAGGGTTAGTATCAAACCAAATAGACCACCACCTGCAAACGCTAATAATGACAATGAAATTGTCCAACGAGCTGCCAGTAGTAGGTTTTTTAAAATATCCCAATCAGTAAACTGTACCATTTTAAAGTCCTCCTACAGAGACGGGTTTTTAAAAGCGAAACGCTTTATTAATGCAAACGTCTGACGCATTAATATTGCTAAGAGTAAATAAACTAATGCGGCTACCATGTAAGATTCAAAACTTAAAAAGCTACGTGATTGCACAAAGTTGGCTGAAAAGGTTAATTCCTCAACGGATATTTGCGAGACCACAGCTGAGCCAAGCATGACGATAATACATTGACTGACTAACGCTGGATAAACACGTTGGTAAGCTGGTAGTAAAATGATATGCCAAAAAACCTGACGCCTTGTTAAACCAAGTGTTTGGCCTGCTTCCCATTGTCCCTTTGGCGCTGCATCAATACCCGCTCGAATTATTTCTGCACTATAAGCGCCTAGATTAATGATCATCGCTAACATGCCGGCTTGCCAAGCTGAAAGCTTGAGCCCTAAAGCAGGTAAACCAAAAAAGATAAAAAATAACTGCACAATAAACGGAGTGTTACGAATGATTTCGATATAGCAGGAACAACTTCTTCGTAACCATGCATCTTTACTGATTCGACCCTGTGCGCAAAGAGTACCTAATAACAACCCTCCTAGTGTTGAGATAACAGTGAGTTCTATAGTGGCCCATAAACCTGCCGCAAATTGCGGCAAGTAAGGAACTAAACCTGCAAAATCCAGTTGATAGCTCATCGTCTTTATTCCAACTTATGACTTAAGGTCTGCAGGGAACGGCGCTTTTAACCATTTTTGTGAAAGTCCTTCTAATACATCATTTTGCTTAGCGGCTTTAATTAAACTGTTAACGCTATCAAGTAACGCTTGTTCACCTTTCATAACACCGACATAACAAGGAGAGTTTTGTAATAAAAACTTAGTTTGTGGGGCTTTGTCTGGGTAACGAGTTGCAATTTCAGTGACGACTAAATTACCGGTTGCGATTAAGCTAACTTGGCCAGATAAAAAAGCAGACAAAGTACTGTTATTATCTTCAAATCGTTTAATGACAGTGTCTTTAGGAGTTAACTTACTTAACTCAAGATCTTCTACTGAACCACGAGTTACACCAATTGTTTTACCAGCAAGATCTTCTGCACTGCTAACTTGCTCGTCAGCGGTTCCAAAAACACCTAGGAAAAAGGGTGCGTAAGCTTCACTGAAATCGACCACTTTTTCACGTGCAGGGTTTTTCCCCATGCTTGAAATAACGAGGTCAACTTTACCGGTTTGTAAATAAGGGATACGGTTTGCACTTGTAACGGGGATTAATTCCAGCTTTACGTTTAATTCTTTGGCAAGGTACTTAGCCATATCAATATCGTAACCCTGTGGCTGTAAATCTGTTCCAACAGAGCCAAAAGGAGGGAAATCTTGGGGCACTGCCACTCTAAGTACTGACGATTGTTTAATATCTGCTAATTTATCTGCCTGTACTGCTTGTGCTGAAAACAGTAAAGAGGTGGATAAAACTAAGCTAGATAAAACCTTTAAAAATTTCATATTGTATCTCCATATTTTATTTAAATGAAACGATCGGAACTTTTTGTTTTTATTTTGCAACGATTGTGCCACTCACGTTATATTTTTTAATTTCAATAAAAACAGTTGCTTATGTTTGTTTTTTGTTTGAGATAAATATTTTATTCGCTTATGTCTTTCCGTGTTGGTGCAAGTGATGCAATCGATGCACTGCAATAGGGCGAAGCTGAATCAGAAAAAGCATAATAAATAGCTATCAGTAGAGCAGGGGAGATGTTTTGCTTGGGTGTATTAATTGTTACGCGATTAACCAACAATTTATTTTGGATCAATAAAGGTGAGAGTGGATAATCAAATCAGCGTTAAAGTAGGTTATTATCAGCGATATATTAATACTAAGTAGCTTAATAGGTTTCAGTTTATGATGGATTCTAATATGGAATATGGTGTAGGTGATAACTCGTACACTATGGCAGGGAAGTTAGCGGGTATTTCTAAACTGGTTGATGATTTTTATATCAATATGGATAACTTTCCTGAAGCAAAAAAAGTAAGAGCGATGCACAGTAGCGACCTTTTTGAGTCAAAGAAAAAGCTCGCATACTTTTTGTCGGGTTGGCTGGGTGGCCCCAAACTATACGCTGAAAATTATGGCAGCATTAATATTCCGGCGGCGCATCAGCATTTATCTGTTGGCGTAGAAGAAAGTAATGCTTGGCTTTTATGTATGGAAAAAGCGATTGATCAACAACCCTATGAAGCGGCCTTTAAAGTTTATTTATTAGAGCAGTTATCGATACCTGCAGCAAGAATACGAATGGCCTGCGGTCGAGGCTAATCGAAGGTCTTTTTTACTTTATTCTCTATTCATCATTAAACGCTAATGCAACGGCTAACGATTGCACTAAACATAGTGATGCAGACTGAGACCTGAATGTATCGACTTTACCTTCATTAATAATAAAGCAAACATCACTGTACGGCATGAGTGGGCTAGTTTGACTATCGGTAATAATGATTTGTTTAGCGCCGGCCTTTGAGGCAGCTTCACTTAGTGTGATTGTTTCCTGTGCATAGGGGCTGAAGCTAATCGATAACACAAGATCGTTTACACCAAGCATTGATAACTGCTCGTTAAACATTCCCCCCAACCCATCAATTAAAAATGCACGGCGTTGCGCATGACGTAATGCATAGGTTAAGTAAGTAGCGATACTGAATGAGCGCCTTAAACCAACAATATAAATATTGTCAGCTTTATTTAATATATCGACGGCCATTTCTAATTGTTGCTGTGATGTTTGAGCTGCAAGTTGATGCATTGCCTGTGAATTGACCTGTGCAAACTGTTGTAAGATATGTAGCGGTTTACCGCGCTCTGTTTGCAAAGGTTCGTGTTCTTTTAGCAGCCTAGCACGATCCGTATAATTACTTTTTTCTTCAATTAAATCTCGTCTAAATAATTGTTTTACTTCATTAAACCCACTAAACCCAAAGGCTTTTGCAAAACGGATCAAGGTTGAAGGAGGAACATCGGCTTGGGTCGCGATGACGGCAATCGTATCAAAAGCTAAGCTGTTGTTATTGTCTAATACATAGGAAGCAACTTGTTGTAATCGTTTGCTTAAATCACCATAGCGAGTACGAATCTGCTGTTGTAATTGTGCGATATTAGTAGCTACGGTCATGTTACTTCACTTTATTAATGTTGACGACATAATTGAAAGGTTAATTATAGGGGCTGTTAGCCTACACACCTAATTTATGAATATAATATTTCAAAAAATTAAATTAATGAAATAAATAGTTCATTTTATTTTGAAATGCAAAATTTATTATTAACTATTGATATTTAATGTTTTTTATTTATTTTTTAAATTTTAATTTTCTCTTTTTCTAAAACACTCATCACATTGCCTTATTAAAAATGAAATAAAGTTTTCATTTAACTTGAAAGTGAAACATTTATTTCATAGTATGCCTGCATGGTTAATAAAAGAGCATCTCTTTGATCATTAACTGCACTAAGTTCTCGACTTTTTGTTGTTGGCATAAGCGTATTGTTTATTTACAAATGCGACCAATGCTATCAACCAGAGACGTTGTCAAATAATGGAGCACAACATAATGCAAGCTGAAAACAAGAAATTAGACCTCATTTGTATGGGCCGTGTTGCGGTCGATTTATATGGACAGCAAATAGGTGCTCGCCTTGAAGACATGGGGTCATTTTCAAAATACTTGGGAGGCTCTTCGGGCAATGTTGCTTACGGGACTGCTCGCCAAGGATTAAAATCTTCTATGCTTGCACGTGTTGGTGATGAACATATGGGGCGATTTTTAAAGGAAGAGTTGGACGCTGTAGGTGTGGATACTAGCCATTTAATTACCGATAAAGAGCGTTTAACTGCATTAGTTGTATTGGGCATTAAAGATACTGAAACATTCCCACTGATTTTTTATCGCGATAACTGTGCTGATATGGCGATCACCGCTGAAGATGTTAGCGAAGAATATATTGCTTCTGCTCGTTGCCTTGCAATTACTGGAACGCACTTATCCAATCCTCAAACGCGAGAAGCAGTGTTAACTGCATTAAAATATGCTCGCCGTCATGGGGTGAAAACCGCATTAGATATCGATTATCGTCCTATTTTATGGGGACTTACTTCTTTAGGGGACGGGGAAACTCGTTTTATTGCTTCATCTTCTGTGACACAACAATTACAAGATGTGTTGCATTTATTCGACCTAGTAGTAGGCACCGAAGAAGAATTTCATATTGCTGGTGGTTCTACCGATTCGATAGCCGCGTTGCGTGGAGTTCGCGCAGTCAGCCAAGCTGAATTAGTTTGTAAACGCGGCCCATTAGGTTGCTCTGTTTTTTCTGGCACTATCCCTAAAGCACTGGACGATGGGATCACCATTGAAGGTGTCCGTGTGGATGTTTTAAACGTGCTAGGTGCTGGTGATGCCTTTATGTCCGGATTATTACGTGGTTATTTAAATAATGAAGGTTGGTTGAAATCTTGTGCATACGCCAATGCTTGTGGTGCGCTGGTTGTATCGCGTCATGGTTGCGCACCTGCTATGCCCTCTAAAGAAGAGCTAGATAACTATTTAGAAAGAGCAGATCAAGTACTTCGTCCTGATTTAGACCTTGAATTAAATCATCTTCATCGCGTTACTACACGCAGAAAAGAGTGGCATGAGTTATGTGTATTAGCTTTTGATCATCGTAGTCAATTAGTCGATATGGCGGAACAGTCTGGAGCGGATCTTGGGCGTATTCCCGTATTAAAAGAGCTGATATTTAAAGCCAGTCAAGAAGTTGCTAAAGAAGCGAATTTAGAAGGTAAAGCGGGCATTTTATCCGATAGCCGCTTTGGACAAACAGTATTGAATCATGCAACGGGTAGCGATTGTTGGATTGGTCGTCCTATCGAATTACCTGGTTCGCGTCCATTAGCACTTGAACATGGCAATATAGGTTCACAACTTACAACGTGGCCGCTGGAACACGTCGTTAAATGTTTAGTTTTTTGTCATCCTCAAGACAGCGCTGAAATGCAACTAGCACAACAACAAACCGTGCAAGAAGTGTATAAAGCCTGTTGTCTTTCTGGTCACGAATTATTGCTAGAGGTGATCTTGCCAAAAGAGATGCCACAGGATGATGTCCATTATGTACAGTTAGTTGCTGACTTTTATCAACTGGGAGTGAAACCGGATTGGTGGAAGCTACCACCGCTGAGTGCTACATCATGGCAGCAAGTAAGTGACTTGATCGAAACAAACGATGCACATTGTCGTGGTGTGGTTTTATTAGGTTTAGATGCACCGGCTGAGCAACTAAAAGCAGGTTTTGCTATCGCTGCAACTTGTCCTTGGGTTAAAGGATTTGCCATAGGGCGCACCATTTTTTCTGCGCCATCACAAGCTTGGTTAGCAAACGATATTGATGATAAGACCTTAATCAAACAAATTAAAAGTAATTACCACGCAATTATTCAATCTTGGCAGCAGCGTAATCAACCCAATCAAGATGGTGTTGTGAAGGCGAATGGTGCTGTGAGCGTAGATGGTAGTGCGGCATAAAATTATTATTAGTGATTCAGACATTAAGCTCAATAGCGATACAAGGTCACAACATCATTATTGAGCTTTCATATTATTCGTAGTTAGTCTTTAAGGAAATTGTTCATGGAAACCATTCAAAACTTTATTAATGGTCAAGTAAGTGCCAGTCATAGTCAGCGTTTTTCACCGGTATTTAACCCTGCTACAGGCGAGCAAACTAAGCAAGTCGTGCTCAGTGATGAAGCAGAAACAACAGCTGCAATCATCGCTGCAGAACAAGCTTTTCCTGCTTGGTCAAAAACTTCACCGCTTAAACGATCTCGTGTGATGTTTGCTTTTAAAGCCTTATTAGAAACGAATAAAGAAAAGTTGGCCGCCTTGATTTCCAGTGAACACGGTAAAGTACTTTCCGATGCGATGGGTGAAGTCACGCGTGGTTTAGAAGTTGTAGAATATGCCTGTGGTATTCCTCATTTACAAAAAGGTGAGCACTCTGCCAACGTGGGCACCGGTGTTGATAGCCATTCTTTGATGCAACCATTAGGGGTTTGCGTTGGTATTACACCTTTTAATTTCCCGGCGATGGTGCCGATGTGGATGTTCCCGATCGCGTTAGCAACGGGCAATACCTTTGTGTTAAAACCTTCAGAAAAAGATCCGTCTTTAGCACTGCAGTTAGCTGAGTTATTAAAGCAAGCAGGGTTACCCGATGGTGTCTTTAATGTAGTGAATGGTGATAAACAAGCGGTGGATGTGTTACTAACGGATCATCGAGTGCAAGCCGTTAGTTTCGTAGGCTCAACACCGATAGCTGAATATATCTATAGTACAGCTTCTGCTCATGGCAAGCGTTGCCAAGCACTTGGTGGTGCAAAAAATCATTGTTTATTAATGCCTGATGCAGATCTTGATATGGCAACGAATGCCATTATGGGCGCTGCTTATGGTTCTGCCGGTGAACGTTGCATGGCGTTATCTGTTGTCGTTGCCGTGGGTGATGAAACAGCAGAACAATTGATTGATAAATTAAAAGTACAGATCCAAGCAATGCGTGTAGGGCCAGGTATTGTTGATGGACCAGAAAATGATATGGGACCGGTTGTTACAGCTCAACATAAAGCAAAAATTTGTGACTTTATTAGTACTGGTGAACAACAGGGCGCTTCGTTATTAGTTGATGGCCGTGATGTTTTGATTAAGGGGCATGAAGCTGGTTATTTTGTTGGTCCTACTTTATTTGATAATGTTTCTCCAGAGATGACTATTTATCAAGAAGAAATTTTTGGTCCCGTGCTCGCAATCGTGAGAGTGCCAAATTACCAAACTGCACTTGAGTTAATTAATCGTAATGAATACGGTAACGGTACCGCTATCTTTACGCGCGATGGTGAAACTGCACGTGAGTTTAGTGAAAATGTATTAGCTGGCATGGTTGGTGTAAATGTACCGATTCCAGTGCCTATGGCATTCCATAGCTTTGGTGGTTGGAAGCGTTCGGTATTTGGTCCTTTGAATGTACATGGTAGTGATGGCGTGCGTTTCTACACTCGCATGAAAACAGTGACTAGTCGTTGGCCTGCAAGTGTGCGTTTAGAAGATCATGAAAGCAGCTTTGCGATGCCGACTATGTAAGTAACCTAAATAAGTAATCTAAATAAGTAATCTAAGCTCGTGATATGCCTTGAACTAAACAAAACTATCAACACTGGAAACTTATAAATTGTAACCAGTTGATTATTAATTGAATTTAATTTTCATTACCCCGAGTTAAGGTTAAGCCTAATTCATTGCTAATAACAAACAGCGCTAGGGAAATAACCTAAGCGCTGTTTTTTTGTATTTATTTTGTATTTGGTGAATACGCTACTTTTATCATTCATGTCATCTATAAGGTAACCCGCCGATGATCGTTACAGACCCTTGGTTTTACGCCACTGCGATCCCCGCTGTTTTTATATATGGCATTGGCAAAGGTGGATTAGGTGGCGCACTGGGCATCATAGCCGTGCCATTAATGGCGATGACCATTGCACCGACACAAGCAGCAGCTATCCTATTGCCTATTCTATGTTTAATGGACTTCTTTGCCGTTAAGCAACATTACCGCAATGCCGATTATCGTATTTTAAAACGCATGCTACCGGGTTCTATTATTGGGGTTGCAATCGCAGGCATGTTTTTGAGTGTGATCTCTGAGCCTGGTTTAAAAGTGGTGATTGGCGGTTTATCGTTATTATTCTGCTTACAATATGTAATTAAAGGTGGCAAAAATCAACATAAAGGAGGGCTTATTAGTGCTTGGTTCTGGAGCATAATGAGCGGGTTTTCTAGTACTGCGTTACATGCTGGTGGCGGCCCTGCAAGTATATATTTGTTACCGTTGCAGCTAAATAAAGTGGTGTTAATTGCCAGCATGGCGGTATTGTTTGCCATCATCAATCTGTTTAAGTTAATCCCATATACGTTATTAGGTGAGTTTGATTCAACTAATTTGATGACGTCTTTAGTGCTAATGCCCCTAGGGCCGGTGGGAGTAAAAGTTGGCATTATGTTATTACATAAAATAAGCCAAGCCTTAGTATATCGACTATGTTATCTATTTCTGTTTCTTTCTGGATGTAAATTATTTTGGGATGGCGGGACTCATTGGTTTTTATCCTAGCAGATTTTTTAGTGCTGATTGTGTCGTTTTGATTTTCATTAGTAATTTTAATTGCTCATTAATCGATGGTTGATCTATGGCTAATACATTGTTAAATAGACTTTATATTATTATTCTTCAGTATTTTTTAAAGTTTTATAGTGATTTTTATTCGCCTTGTTCTAACACCGATATTGCCTGTTTTTTAGTGTTAAACGTTAAAAATGTTAGCAGTGTCAAATTCTTCGGCTATTGAGTGTCACTTTTAGCTTTATGACTCTCTATTCTAAACTATAAACCCTTCTTTTTTTACCTCCCTATATAGTAATACAACTGTTTTTATAAATATTGACTCTTATTTTGAAAAATATTTTTCCATTATTATTTGTCGCGACTGAAGGCCTACTACTGTTGATTGGGGGCACTATAAAGCACAATACGGTGTGTTTTTATGGCTGATACAGCGATAAATGGCACTTTTTATCCATTTTTAGGGGGTTGAAGTGGTTTTTAAGCCTGCTTTATTGCTTAAACTCGACGTGGTTAACAATTATGCAACAATTGAGTTTTAAGCTGTAGCCTAACTAGATTTGAAAGATTAGTATGAGGTTGTTCTTTTATGAAAATAATTTTTCACTTCTTGTTTAAGTCATGATTCATCTTTTTTATAAAGTGAGTATGACCACTCAAGAAAGGTAAATAACAGCTTCTAATAGTCAATTGAGAGTGAGGTTTAGCTCTTCGTATTATTAGAACTTATGTTTATAAGTAAACTTCATTTTTAAACCCAAAGTACTATTTAGGAGAGTCTTAATGAAAAAGTTTAAATTATTAACTGCAGCGGTTATGTCAGTCGCATTAGCAGCACCACTTGCACTGACATCTATGACAGCCTCTGCAGAGCGTTATGTCTTAGTAAGCCACGCACCTGATTCAGATAGCTGGTGGAATACAGTAAAAAATGGTGTGACATTAGCAGGCAAACAAATGGGGGTTGAAGTTGAATATCGTAACCCACCAACAGGTGACCTTGCAGACATGGCGCGTATTATAGAGCAAGCAACGGCTTCTAAGCCAGACGGTATTATTACTACGCTTGCTGACTTTGACGTATTAAGCGGTCCAATTAGAAGTGCAGTTGACCAAGGCATTAACGTGATCATCATGAACTCTGGCACACCAGCACAAGCGCGTGAAGTTGGTGCATTGATGTTTGTTGGCCAACCAGAGTTTGATGCAGGTTTTGCAGCGGGTTTACGTGCAAAAGGTGATGGTATTAAATCATTTGTTTGTGTTAACCATGCTATCTCTAATGCCGTAGTTGGCGAACGTTGTCGTGGTTTTGCTGAAGGCCTTGGTGTAAAACTGGGTGATTCAATGCTAGACAGTGGCCAAGATCCTTCTGAAATTAAAAACCGTGTATTAGCTTACTTAAGCTCACATCCTAAAGTTGATGCGATCTTAACCTTAGGTCCTACTTCTGCTGATCCAACTATCTTAGCATTACAAGAAAATGGTTATGCTGGTGATATCTACTTCGGTACCTTTGACCTTGGTGAGAATATAGTAAAAGCCATTAAATCTGGCATCATCAACTGGGGCATTGATCAACAACCCTTCCTACAAGCTTACCTACCTGTAGTACTGCTAACGAACTATGACCGTTATGGAGTATTACCTGGTAACAATATCAATTCAGGCCCTGGCTTTGTAACAAAAGACGGCTTAGCTTTAGTTGAAAAATACGCGGGTGAATATCGTTAAAATCTAAATTAATAAGGCAGCGCTATGATGGTGCTTGCCTTTACCTCAAACCATCTCAATTTAAAAATTTTAGAGGCCAACAGATGAGTGAAATCACATCAACACAATCCATGAGCAGCGTAAAACCGGAGAAGCCTGTGTCAGAAAAATCAAACGAACTAGGTAAAACGAAACCGGATGAGCGTGTTAAAAATAGGTCAAGTTTTCGACAAGCATTGATTAGACCTGAATTAGGCGGGATTTGTGGGACTATATTGGTATTTTTATTTTTCTTATTGACAGCAAGCGACTCGGGCATGTTTTCTGCTGCGGGTGTCATGAACTGGTCAATTGTTTCATCGCAATTTATTATTATTGCAGTAGGTGCTTGTTTATTAATGATAGCTGGTGAGTTCGACTTATCAGTTGGGTCGATGATTGGGTTCAGCGGCATGTCAATTGCGCTACTCTCCGTCGTTTTTGGTTTACCGATGTGGGTGGCCATTATCGCAACATTCATTTTATGCATGGGGATCGGTGCATTAAGTGGTTGGTTAGTGATTAAAACTGGATTACCTAGTTTCATCGTTACTTTAGCTTTCTTATTTATTCTTCGTGGTTTAACTATCTTTGCTGCAATTTCTACCACCAATAAAACCATTGTCGGTGGCATTAAAGATGCTGCACAAGGTGATTGGCTTGCCCCTGTATTTGGCGGCAAAGTATTCACTGGTTTATTTCAATGGATGGGTGATAACGGTTGGATTGAAACCTTTGAGCGTGGTTTCAAAAAAGGACAACCAGTTGTAGAAGGCATCCCAATGTTAATGGTCTGGGCTTTAATATTACTTGTATTCGGTCATTGGTTATTAACAAAAACAAAATTTGGTAACTGGATTTTCGCTTCTGGCGGCAACGCACAAGCGGCCACTTATGTTGGTGTACCAGTTAATCGCGTTAAAATCTTAATGTTCATGTTTACGGCATTTTGTGCCTGTGTTTTTGCAACATCACAAGTTATTGAGTTCGGCTCAGCTGGTGCAGACCGTGGTCTATTAAAAGAATTTGAAGCCATTATTTCAGTGGTTATTGGTGGCGCATTATTAACTGGTGGTTACGGCTCTGTTATCGGTGCCGCACTAGGTGCAATTATTTTCGGAGTAGTACAACAAGGTTTATTCTTTGCTGGTGTTGAAAGCTCTCTATTTAGAGTATTCCTCGGCGCAATCTTATTATTTGCAGTAATACTGAATACTTATATACGTCGCATGATCACAGGGGAGAAATAGTATGAGCGAACCAATTATTGAAATGAAAAAGATACAGAAACATTTTGGATCTGTAATTGCGCTCTCTGGTGTGTCCCTGAAAGTGATGGCTGGCGAATGTTTATGTTTATTAGGTGATAATGGTGCGGGTAAATCGACATTTATTAAAACCATGTCTGGTGTGCATAAACCGTCGGTAGGTGAAATTTACTTTGAAGGTAAAGAGATGGACTTTGATTGTCCTCGCGATGCCATCAACGCAGGGATTGCAACGGTTTATCAAGACTTAGCTATGATCCCGTTAATGTCTGTGGCACGTAACTTCTTTATGGGTAATGAGCCAACTAAAAAAATTGCAGGTATTAGTTTCTTTGACCATAAACTCGCTAACGAAGTTACCATGCGAGAAATGAAAAGTATGGGCATCCACCTACGCTCAGCTGATCAAGCGATTGGTACTTTGTCAGGCGGTGAACGACAAACAGTAGCCATTGCGCGTGCGGTACATTTTGGCGCTAAGGTGCTTATTCTAGATGAGCCAACGTCTGCGCTAGGGGTTCGCCAAACAGCGAATGTATTAGCAACCATTGATAAAGTACGTAAACGTGGCATTGCCGTGGTATTTATTACCCATAACGTACGCCATGCTCTTGCGGTAGGTGATCGCTTCACAGTATTGAATCGAGGCCACACATTAGGCACAGCGAAAAAAGGTGAAATAACGTCTGAAGAGCTACAAAACCTAATGGCCGGTGGTGCAACCCTTGCAACAATAGAAGGCTCACTAGCAGGTACTATTTAACTTTAATTATATTGATACCCAAACCGGTTGGCCTGGTTTGGGTATCAATAATCATCTCACCAAGCTCTTAACCTCTGGCCTCGATCAAAACCTCACATTACTATTAAATTTCTTATTTCATCTTCCAATACTCTCATTTTCAAACTAACCCGTATGTCTGTTATTAATGAAGAATTACTCTATCTATCCACATGACGAAGATTTGATTATTTATTTTAAGTTATTGTTTTTAGAGTTAATTAGCGTATTGTTGATTCAATTTTAACAAATTAAGGTATTTCGTGTTTTCACTGGAAATACGGGATTATTCTGTTTAATAAACTGTTATAAGGGTAAGCAATGTCTACCAATACTCCACCATTTAACGAAAAAGAATTCTTGCTAGGCTTACTTTCAATTATTGAAGGTGAACACGGTAAAGAGCTTCGTTTTATTATGGATCACAAGTTCGATTCGATAGACACTTCTATACCAAACTATATGCCCACGCTTAAAAATTTATCTTCTGACAACTCTATTAAAAAATATATTATGCAGTGGTTTAAAGAGGCAGAAACTCGAAAGCTTGTGTCTTTTGTAAAACCACAGCATTATCAATTTACAGAGCTTGGCTATAACCAAGCAGTTATTAAAAAATCTCCGGTTACTTCTTTTTATAAAAGGGAGTATAAATGGCTTATACCTGTGTGTTTAAGTTTTGCATTAGGAATTATTGCTATATTACGGTACATACAATGCAAATAAGTAAACAAAACCAAGCTATGCGATCATCATAGTCCATAGTAAAACCCTTATAAGCACTTTAAACGGAACAAAAACAGTTGGCTACGTTCTGCTTCGCTACACAATTTTAGCCAACAATTTTTGTCCGCTTAAGTGGGCGTTAAATTACAAGGGTAGTCGTGAATTATTCAGATAACGAAGCGTTAATAAAGCTTGCCAACCGAATGGTTAAAAAAACGAACCAGATTAATGTGCTCCAAGATAAATACATTGGTCAATACCCACCACTTATTACTTTTATTGATGAGCTCTTTAAAAAGTCTCTTAAGAATAAAACTTTAATGCTACCTGAATTAAATAAAGATGGTAATGGAAGTACTTCTATATTCTCTGACTACGGCGGAGAAGCTAAAGATAGTAATTATTTAACTTATTCATTTTTAGTTTGTGGTTGGAATCATAGCCATGGTTTAGAAATTGAGATGAAGAAAATAAGAGAAAAGTATGGTTTAGGGGATAAAGAGATATCGTTCAAAGATTTTAGGTTTGGTCCTATTAAAAGAGCGCTGCCTGATTATTTAAATGCCCTAGATAATTATGTTTTTGGAATGCTTTTCACTGTGATTATAGACAAAAAAGCAGGTCCATTTTTCAATATACGAACAGAGGAAGGTCTATCTGTTAGTCAGCATTTAAAAGCAAATAATCTAGGTGTCTGGAAGCCTAAAGTTGCAGAAAAATTAATGCGAATAACGCATATTGCGGCTTATCTTACTAACCTTTTAGCAGAGGAAGATCAAAAGTTATTATGGATGACTGACTCTGATGCAATAGCATCTACAAGCTCACAGCTAAATGATCTTATTAAAGTATTTGATCGGGTTCTTCTTTTGTATGGCGAGAAACCATACCCTCTTGTTGGAGGTGCTATCCCCTTTAAAGAAAGAAGCGTTAAAATGCTAGACCTTTTAAGTTGTGCAGATATCTCAGCTGGCAGTATTGAGCATTATTTTACTAGAAAAGATAAAATGAATGACTCTTTAACAGTTAAAGAAGAAGCCAACTCTGTACTCGAATGGCTAAGTCGCGATGGTATTGGATTAAAGAAAAAAACAATAATTATTCAATCAGCAGAAGAAGATGGAAAAGTAAACTATGGGGAAGTTGAATTTCAGACAATAAATGATTCAGATGACATGCAATTTATCCCTATATACATGTAATTTAACAAGGCATTTAAACGAAACAAAAACAGTGGGTTACGTTTCGCTTCGCTACACATCTTAACCCACTATTTTTGTCCGCTTAATGCGG
>NZ_JALAAC010000024.1:0-62524 GCF_037546855.1 Vibrio sp. 1-Bac 57
TAAATTTCACTAAAAATATTCTTATACTCTCATCTGCAGTAGTTCAGTTGGTTGACTCTTTATTAGAACACGCGACCTATCTCGTCAGGGTTCACGTATTCAAATCTCATCAACTCCGCCAATAGTTTATAAACGTTTACTTCCAGATACATTCTAATAATTAATTCTTGAAAAAAACCTATAGAAAATTAAACTATTATTACTCTAATGAGTAATAATAGTTCAGTTGGTTGACTCTTTATTAGAGCACTCGACCTGTCTCGCCAGATCACACGTAATCAAGCCCAGTTCACTCCGCCAATAGTGTATAAACGTTTACTTCCAGATAAAATCTAATAGTACATTCCTTATAAAAATACTACTTCAGTAAGTAGCAGTTCAGTTGGTTGACTCTTTATTAGGCTCCTCATTTATAAGAATGCGGGGTATCCCTCGCTAGAGTTCATGTATTCAAACTCCATCCGCTCCGGCAATAGTGTATAAAAGTTACTTTTCGATGGCTTTAAAGTCTTGGGTTCAATAAATGAGTGAAGTTAGTGGTTAGTTAGGGAATACCCATGAAAAAAGCGCCGAAGCGCTTGATGGGAATAATTGGCAGATTCAACTCTTAAATGAATAACTTTTTATTTACGAAAAGCTGAGCTCATCATCGCTTTTTGGTTCAAGGGTCAAACCACCACTTTTTTTACTGCTATCTTCTTCTAAATCGGCAATATTGCCTTTATCGAGTTTAAATTTAAGTGCTAAGTTAGTTGGCGAGTCTGAATTTTTTATCGCTTCCTCTTCGCTAATGCGCCCTTCTTTTACTAAATCAAATAATGCACTATCAAATGTTTGCATACCAAGCGACTTCGATTTTTCCATTACTTCCTTTAATAACTCAAATTGACCACGTTTAATCATATCGCGAATGGTTAATGTGCCCATCATGACTTCTACTGCGGCACAACGCTTTCCATCTACAGTTTGAATCAGACGTTGTGAAACAAAAGCTTTCAAGTTATTACCTAAATCATTTAATAATTGAATACGTCGATCTTCAGAGAAAAAGTTAATAATACGGTCGATTGCTTGATTGGCATTATTAGCATGCAATGTTGAAATAACTAAATGTCCTGTTTCAGCAAAGGATAATGCATGCTCCATGGTTTCTTTATCACGAATTTCTCCAATTAAAATAACATCCGGCGCCTGGCGTAAGGTGTTTTTTAATGCAGCATGAAAACTTCGCGTATCAACACCTACTTCCCTTTGATTAATAATACTTTTTTTATGCCGATGCACAAATTCAACGGGATCTTCAATAGTGATAATATGGCCAGATGAGTTTTCGTTTCGATGATCGATTAACGCCGCTAAAGATGTTGATTTACCCGACCCAGTCCCACCTACAAATAAAGCTAAACCACGCTTCATCATAATCACTTCTTTAAGTACTGCAGGTAGTCGTAAATCATCGAACTTGGGAATATCTAATTTAATATTACGCGCGACGATAGAAATTTCATTGCGTTGTTTAAATATGTTAATACGAAAACGACCAACACCACTTAATGAGATAGCAAGATTCATCTCTAATGTTTGTTCAAATTCAGCTTTTTGTTCTCCATCCATTATTTGATATGCGATGTCACTCACTTCACCAGGTTTTAAAGTAGTCTCTATCAGAGGTATTAATTTTCCCTCAAATTTTCCAGAAGGTGGCGCCCCAGTAGCTAAGTAAAGGTCTGAACCATCCCTAGTTGCAAGTTCGTGTAACATTTTTTCAAATTCCATAACTTCTCTACTAACCTATTAATTTTAAATTGCATTGATTATAGTCTTGAATTACATTTTTTTATTTATTTACTAATTATTCTGCTTATTTTATTACACCAAAAATAGCATTTACGTGTGTCAACATCAGCAGTATTTATAATCCACTCAATATAAGCCTAAAAAGCGAACTTAAATGTGAATTAAATGTTAATCAAAGTGCATAAAAATTCATTTTTTAATTTTTTATCTTTTCTATAAAGCAATTCATCTTCCTAAAGTCATACTAAATACTCATCTTCACTATGTGAACTTTAATCACAAAAACAATACTATAGATTCCTTATGTGACGAACTGCTCAATTTTCATTCGATAAAATATGATCTAGCTCTTTGTCTCGGCGTACTAAAATAGTGAATTTAACATACTATTAACGCACGCTTATTTGATAAGGAAATTATTTTTTAAGTCGTTAGATAAGAGCTAGAAAGTGAATGCTTATTTTTTGTTTGATTAATGTTTAAATTAAACACAAAAAGCCTGTTTTCACTTTTAAATCTCTTCTTCGTTAAGACCATTAAGGAGAATGACAGTGAGTTTTGAAGACGCAGAAAAAGCAAAGGGATATTGGAATGAAAATCTAAAACTAGTGATTAAATTATTGGCTATTTGGGCTTTTGTCTCATTTGGTTGCGGCGTATTACTCGTTGATATATTAAATCAATTCAGTTTTATGGGCTTTAAATTAGGATTTTGGTTCGCTCAACAAGGTTCAATTTATGTCTTTTTAATACTGATTTTTGTATATGTAAAAAAATCAAACACACTTGACAAAAAATATGGTGTTGACGAATAACAGGGAGTAGTAAAAATGGATGTTCAAACATTAACCTATATAGTGGTTGGGGTTACATTTGCCATGTACATTGGCATTGCAATTAAAACACGAGCGGGTTCAACAAAAGAGTTCTATGTAGCAGGCGGTGGTGTACCACCTATTTTAAACGGTATGGCAACAGCAGCGGACTGGATGTCAGCCGCTTCATTTATATCACTAGCGGGTATTGTTTCTTTCGTTGGTTATGACGGTAGTGTTTACATTATGGGTTGGACAGGTGGTTATGTACTGCTTGCTCTGTTGATGGTTCCTTACCTTCGTAAATTTGGTAAATTCACCGTGCCAGACTTCATTGGTGACCGTTACTATTCACAATCTGCTCGTACCGTGGCGGTTGTCTGTGCCATCTTCATCAGCTTTACTTATATTGCTGGTCAAATGCGTGGTGTAGGTGTTGTATTTTCTCGCTTCCTAGAAGTAGAAGTTGATACCGGCGTTTATATCGGTATGTGTGTAGTATTTTTCTATGCTGTTTTAGGCGGTATGAAAGGGATCACTTACACTCAAGTAGCACAATACTGTGTCATGATTTTTGCTTTCATGGTACCTGCTGTTTTCCTTTCAATCATGATGACAGGTCATATCTTCCCTCAATTAGGATTCGGTGCAGAATTATTGGATGCAACGGGTAATAGTTCAGGTGTTTATTTAATGGATAAACTGGATGGACTTTCTACAGATTTAGGGTTCTCATTATATACCCAAGGCTCTAAAGACATGATTGATGTGCTATTTATTACTGGTGCATTAATGTTTGGTACTGCGGGTTTACCACACGTAATCGTTCGCTTTTTCACCGTACCAAGAGTGAAGGATGCGCGTAGCTCTGCTGGTTGGACATTATTGTTCATTGCCATTATGTACACGACTATCCCTGCACTTGCTTCATTTTCCCGAGTAAACATGATCCAGTCTATTAATGGTCCAGAAAGCCAAGGTGTACCTCATGCCGAAGCCCCTATGTGGATTGAGAACTGGGAAAAAACAGGTTTAATCAAATGGGAAGATAAGAACAATGACGGCAGAATGTTCTATTCAAATACTGAAACAAATGAAATGAATGTTGACCGTGACATCATCGTATTAGCAACACCAGAGATGGCAAATTTACCTGCATGGGTTATTGCATTGATGGCTGCAGGTGGTCTAGCTGCTGCACTATCTACATCAGCAGGTCTATTGTTAGTTATTTCAACTTCTGTTTCTCATGATTTACTGAAAAAGAACTTAATGCCCAATATCTCCGATAAAAAGGAGTTAATGTATGCGCGAATGGCATCCGGTGCCGGCATCATCATGGCAGGTTACTTTGGTATTAACCCACCAGGATTTGTAGCCGCCGTGGTCGCCATCGCCTTTGGTCTGGCCGCTTCCTCTTTATTCCCAGCGATTACGATGGGCATTTTCTCTACGAAAATGAATAAGGAAGGTGCTATCGCAGGTATGCTTGCAGGTTTATCATTTACAACGGCTTACATTGTTTATTTTAAATTTGTAAACCCAGCTGCGAATATGTCTGAAAACTGGTTGTTTGGTGTATCGCCAGAAGGTATTGGCATGCTAGGTATGGTGATCAACTTTGCAGTTGCCATTATAGTCTGCAAAATGACTGCGCCAACGCCGCAAGCAGTAGTCGATATGGTTGAATCAATTCGTTTCCCTAAAGGAGCAGGCGAAGCACACGATCATTAAAATAATCTCTAATTTAAAAGCGCTTCGGCGCTTTTTTAGATCTTTTAACCTCAAAATTTCCCACAACTTATAGCTAGGTGCTTATGGATAACAGTGAGTTACAACCCATTTTTGATTTCATGCGCAGATTAGCTCCTTTTGATTCTTTACATGAACAAACTATAAAAAAATGTTGTCAGGAATTAACTATTTCCTACTACAGCAAACAACAAAAGTTAGTCAATGTAGATAGTGACGAGCCCCAATTATATATTGTTCGCAGTGGTGCATTTGAAGTAACCACACAACAAGGAGAGCTCATTGATAGAGTCGCAGAAGGCGAATATTTTGGTTTTAGCGGCATGCTTTCGGGTGAAAAAGTTGTCAATCAAGTACATATTTTAGAGGATGCACTGGTTTACCACCTTTCAGCTAAAATGTTTGATCAATTACGCGCCAATAGCCATTCGTTCGATCGTTTTTTTAATCAAGCCTTTGCCAAACGATTACGCAACCAAGGGTCATTGCAGCATAGCCACATCAGTACAGCCCGTATTACTCACATTATGTCCAGAGATCTCACCACCATCACAGCCGATGCCACCATTCATGAAGCTGCACAGCTAATGTCTAAGAAACGTCTCTCCTCTCTTGTTGTTGTTAACCAAGATAAATTATGCGGAATCTTAACCGATCGCGACTTACGTAATCGTGTCTTAGCAAAAGGACTGGGCGGTGACCTACTAGTCGAACAAATAATGACCAAAGAACCAACTGTTATCGAACCAAATGCACTGATCTTCGAAGCGATGTTAAAAATGAGTGAAAATAATATTCATCATTTACCCGTGGTCGACCAAGAAAGACCAATCGCGATCATTACTAGTACAGATTTAATCCGTAGTCAAAGCTCTCAGCCGTTATTACTAATTGGCCAAATAGAACGTCAAAATAGCTTAGAAGCACTGATACAAGTTAGCCAAAAGATACCAGACCTATTACATAACCTGATTAGTAGCGATGCTAAAGCCATTGAAATAGGCCGTATTCTTACCTCTGTTACCGACTCATTAACACGTCGTTTAATAGTATTAAAACAAAAACAACTTGGCCCTGCTCCAATGGCATTCTGTTGGCTGGCATTTGGCTCACAGGGTCGCCAAGATCAAATGGCAGGGTCAGACCAAGATAGTGCATTGATTTTAGAGAAGACGCCTTCTGAACAAGATAAATGTTATTTTAAGCAACTTTCTGAATTTGTTTGTAGTGCTTTGAATGAGTGTGGTTTTCCATTTTGTCCCGGTAATATCATGGCGCAGAATCCACAGTGGCAATTAACACTACAACAGTGGCAACAACAATTTTCAAAATGGGTCAATACTCCTCAGCCCAGTGCATTATTAAACGCGACTATCTTCTTTGATATGCGCGGTATTTACGGAGATTTAAGTTTATTCACAACCTTGCAAACAACAGTATTAAACAAGACCAAGGGAAACGACATATTTCTTGCAGCGCTGAGTCAAAATGCACTGCAATCAACAGCGCCATTAGGATTCTTCAGAAGCTTTGTCATTGAACGAGATGGTAGCGAAGTAAAAGGAATAGATTTAAAGCATAAAGGTAATGCTTTAATCAATGATATCGTTAGAACCTACGCACTAGCAGCAGGTATAGAAGAAGTAAATACTAGCAAACGTTTAGAAAGTTTAATCGAAAAATCTAAAATAGATAAAGAAGTTGCGATGAATTTGTTGGATGCTTGGGAGTTTATTGCCCATAAACGTCTTACCAATCAAGGACAACAATTTAATAATACACAACCTGTTTCTAACTATATTTTACCCGATAGTCTGTCTTCATTAGTTCGCCATCAATTAAAGGATGCCTTTAAAGTGATTCATGAAGCACAAGGCACAATTAGGTTAAAGTTCTTAAGGCAATTTTAATGTTTCAACGATGGTGGTTACAGTATCAATTAAAACGCTTGGTTAAAAATAGCAAGCTGAATGCCCTACAAGATCATTATCAATATTTATTAAGCCAACTAGATAGTCCTATTTCAGACATTAAGCTATTAGCATTAGATATTGAAATGACAGGCTTAGACAGCAAAAAAGATCAAATGGTGAGTATTGGAGTGATCCCTATCATCAATGCCAAGATCCAGCCTAAACTTGCACAATATAAGCTCATTAAAATACAAGGAACCGTAGGACAAAGTGCCGTTATTCATGGTGTTTTAGATAGGCATCTGACCAATGCGCTCCCCTTACAAGAGGTGCTGCAATGGTTATTTGAGCAGTGTAAAGATAAAGTCATCGTTGCTCATTATGCTAGCCTAGATTTACAGTTTTTACAGCAATCATTAGTAGGTGCGGAAAAACAATCTTTTGCACTATTTGCTATTGATACATTACTGATAGATAAAAAAAGAGAACTACGTAAACATCAATCTTTAAACACCAGTAGCTTGCGTTTAAATGCCTGTAGAGAGCGTTATAATTTGCCTATTTATAACGCACATAATGCATTAACCGATGCTTTAGCTTGTGCTGAATTATTACTAGCCCAATTAAGTAAAATGGGCGGCATAGATAAAGTCACGCTGCAACAGTTACTAAACAAGCATTAGAACTTATTGATCTTACAGAGTTGGTATTAGATGTTAGATATTTTTTAATCAAGATAAATTATTGAGTCTGCAACTTTAGGAGTCATTAAAAAGTATTAATAGTTGGAAAGTATGAATGGTTGGAAAGGGTTATTAAAGAAAATAGTTAAGCAGCAATAAAAAGGTCTGCTTTGAGCAGACCTTTTTAGTCACATATTTATAGTTATATTTATAGTTATATTAACCAGCCCATGAGTCACGTAATGCAACCGTTCGGTTAAACACTAACTTATCAGCACTTGAATCTTTATTATCAGCACAGAAGTATCCTTCACGCTCAAATTGATAAGCGACTTCAGGTTGTGCGTCCACTAAGCTGTTTTCAACAAAACCATGTTTTACAACTAATGAATCAGGGTAAATTACACTATGGATATCTTCCACTGCCGCAGGATTTTCTACCGTAAATAAACGGTCATAAATACGGAATTCAGCAGGATGATTTGACTCAGCACTTACCCAATGGATAACCCCTTTAGGCTTACGTCCGTCTTCAGGATTTTTACCTAATGTAGTTGGGTCGTAAGAACAAAGAATTTCAGTAATATTGCCTTCTTGATCCTTAATAACCTCTTCAGCTTTAATCATATAAGCATTACGTAAACGCACTTCTTTACCTAATACCAAGCGCTTATATTTTTTATTCGCTTCTTCTCGGAAATCAGCAGCATCAATATATAACTCACGTGAGAATGGCACAGTACGCGTTCCCATGCTTTCATCTTTAGGGTGAGCTGGTGCGATTAACTGCTCTAACTTACCTTGCTCATAATTTGTTATCGTTACTTTGATTGGATCAAGCACAGCCATCGCTCGTGCGCCATTAGCTTCTAGATCTTCACGAACACAAGCTTCTAATGAAGCAAACTCAACGGTATTTTCCTGCTTTGTTACGCCAATTCGTTTTGAAAATTCGCGTAATGATGCAGCAGGGTAACCACGACGACGCATACCAGAAATAGTAGGCATACGAGGATCATCCCAACCAGTGACGATGTTTTCTTCAATTAATGCATTTAATTTACGCTTAGACGTTAATGTGTATTGCAAGTTTAAGCGCGAAAACTCTATTTGACGTGGTTTACACTCGATGCTGATATTAGCTAATACCCAGTCGTATAATGGACGGTGATCTTCAAACTCTAACGTACATAAACTATGAGTAATCCCCTCAATCGCATCCGAAATACAATGTGTAAAATCGTACATAGGGTAGATGCACCATTTGTCACCAGTTTGGTGATGGTGTGCAAAACGAATACGGTAAATAACCGGATCACGCATTTTCATATTTGGAGAAGCCATATCGATTTTAGCACGCAGCATCATCGCCCCTTCTTCAAACTCACCTGCACGCATACGTTTAAATAGATCTAAGCTTTCTTCGATCGGGCGATTTCTATATGGGCTATCTTTACCAGGAGACGTCAACGTACCGCGGTATTCACGTGTTTGCTCTGCATTTAATTCACAAACATAAGCTTTGTTATTTTCGATTAACTCAACAGCATAATCAAAAAGTTGTTCAAAATAATTAGATGAATAACGTACATCACCTTGCCATTCAAATCCTAACCAAGAGACATCTTTTTCAATCGCTGCAACGTAATCAGCATCTTCTTTAACCGGGTTAGTGTCATCAAAACGCAAGTTACAAGCAGCATTAGGATAATCACGCGCTAAACCAAAGTTTAAACAGATAGATTTTGCATGACCAATATGTAAATAACCGTTTGGTTCAGGCGGGAAACGTGTATGGATTGTCTGGTGTTTACCACTCTCAAGGTCGTTTTCAATAATGGTGCGAATAAAATTACTTGGGCGTGTTTCCAGTTCAGACATTGTGACCTCTAAAATACATGATTCATAAAGGGGCAATCATCGTATATTCTAGCCTTAAGCTCAAGTGAAATAATGGTAAATGAAAGGTTCACGGTGATATCTACATCGATGTGACTTTAAGATGCAAAAATCAGTATCTTCTGAGGTGAGTAGATTGTCGCCATAAAGATGAAAATATACCCGCTAGCAATTGAAATTTTTGCCTAATGCCAGCTTTATTGCGAAGAACAGGTTTAAACAACAACCCTCTACCAAAACGAAAATAGGCACTCATTGAGTGCCTATTGAAAAATTAATTGCCGTTTATTTTAGCAACTTCATTCTATTAGCAATGCTTTCAGCTTGCGGCCCAATGATCACTTGAAGATTATTATCTCCTAGTTTCACAACACCCATTGCACCTAACGCCTTCAGTTCTGATTCTTTTATAATGCTACGGTTTTTTAAGGTCAAACGTAATCGAGTAATACAGGCATCAATCACTTCGATATTATCAGCGCCACCTAGTGCAGCAACATAACTAATGGCTAATTGGTCATTACCTTCAACAGCTTTAGTAGCGGTATTAACTACTTCCGTCTCGTTATCTTCGCGACCTGGTGTTTTAAGATTAAGTGTTTTAATTAATGTTAAAAATACAAAATAATAAATACCAAAGAAGACAACACCCTGAACTAACAGCATATACCATTGTTTAGCGAGTGGGTTTTGTGAAGAGAGTACCATATCCACTAAACCAGCAGAGAAGCCAAAACCAGCCATCCATTCCATATTAGCGGCAATAAATACTGAAACACCTGTTAATACTGCATGCACGACATACAATAACGGCGCTACAAACATAAATGAAAACTCTAAAGGCTCTGTCACACCAGTAAAGAATGAAGCTAATGCAGCAGCTAACATAATAGAAGCCACTTTTTGCTTATGCTCTGCTTTTGCTGTCGTATAAATTGCTAATGCAGCACCAGGCAAACCAAACATCATAATAGGGAAGAAACCAGCTTGATACATACCAACAGTACCGATTGCATTTTTACCTTCAGCAGCGAATTTAGTGATCGTATCCTGACCAGCTAAAAAGTTAGGGATATCATTAATGCCCGCCACATCAAACCAAAATACTGAATTTAACGCATGGTGAAGTCCAACAGGAATCAATAGACGGTTAAAGAATGCATAAATACCAGCTCCAATATCGCCCATACCTGAAATCGTTTCACCAAAATGCTGTAAACCTGAGAAAATAATTGGCCAAACTGCCATTAAAATAAATGATACAACAATCATTACTACAGAAACGATGATAGGCACTAATCTACGACCAGAGAAAAACGCCAATGTATTGTGTAATTCGACTTCTGAAAACTTGTTATATAACTCAGCAGAAATAATACCGACTAAGATACCAACAAATTGATTTTCAATTCGTCCAAAAGAAGCATTAGCAGCTTCTCCAGTAATTTGCTCAACCGCACCAGGTGCCAGTAGTGTAGTAACCACTAGCCAACCTACTAAACCAGATAACGCAGCAGCACCATCTTTATCTTTAGACATGCCATAAGCAACACCCACGGCAAATAATAGCGCCATGTTGTCAATTACTGCAGCACCCGCTTTAATTAAAAAAGCCGCTAGTTGAGAATCACCACCCCAGCCATTTGGATCAATCCAATAACCAATCCCCATTAAAATTGCTGCAGCGGGTAATACTGCCACTGGAACCATTAAGGCCCTGCCCACTTTTTGCATATATCCTAAAATATTCACTATTTTACTCTCCTTGAAACAGCGACTTAATTCGCATTGATTATTATGATTAAAACCTGTTGTTATAACGTGGGTTCAATAGAACGCCTTTCATCAACATGTCTAGGCTATGACTCTAAAGAGTTTCTTAAATCGCGCAAATGCAATCACCCTATTCTGTGACTTAAATCACTTATATTTGACCTAATAAGTGAAAATGAGTGGCATTAAACCCAAACTTAATTTACGATGAGAATTAAGTAGAGATATTCATTACCTGGAGATTAAAATGCGCCTGATTCCACTTAACAACTTAGCCGATGTTGGTTTATGGTCTGCTCAATACATCGTTAATAAAATTAATAAATTTAACCCCACTGCGGATCGACCTTTTATTTTAGGCTTGCCCACAGGCAGTACGCCCTTGGCCACATATCAACACCTAATTGAGTTACATAAAGCAGGAAAGGTCAGCTTTAAACATGTTGTTACCTTTAATATGGATGAATATGTTGGCTTGGAGCCTGCTCATCCTGAAAGTTACCATAGCTTTATGCATAATAACTTTTTCAACCATGTCGATATTCAGGTACAAAATATCAATTTATTAAATGGTCTAGCTGATGATCTGAGCGCAGAGTGCCAACGCTATGAAGATAAAATAAAAAGCTACGGCAAAATTAATCTATTTATGGGCGGCGTAGGTAGTGATGGTCATATTGCTTTTAATGAGCCAGGTTCATCATTAGCATCACGCACTCGTGTTAAAACATTAACACCCGACACTCGCCTTGCTAACTCACGTTTTTTCGATGATGATATTAATAAAGTGCCTAAGTTAGCGCTGACTATCGGTGTAGGTACATTATTAGAGGCAGAAGAAGTATTAACTCTTGTCACTGGCCACCATAAAGCGTTAGCATTGCAAACTGCTGTAGAAGGCAGCGTCAACCATCTCTGGACTGTTACCGCATTACAACTACATCAAAAAGCAATTATCGTATGTGATTCAGCATCAACGATGGAGCTTAAAGTTAAAACACTTAAGTACTTCACGGAACTAGAAGCAGAAAACATTCGCTTCCTATAATCACTTCACATCAGGTTTAACGGAACAGACATACAGTTAGGCCTGATTTATCACTTAGATTAAACGCATCCATTTGTCTAATAAAGTATGCCTAGGAGAGATTTATAATGTATGCACTTACCAATTGCACTATTTATACAACTCAATCGATTCTTATTGATCATGCAGTCGTTATTGAAGATCAAAAAATCAGCGCTATTATTCCCATCACTGCATTAACCAATGATATTGATCGTATTGACCTACAGGGTCAGAATTTAACACCTGGATTTATTGATTTACAATTAAATGGTTGTGGTGGTGTTATGTTTAATGGCGCAGTAACAGAGCAAACACTAGCAACAATGCAAGCTGCTAATCTGAAATCAGGGACCACCAGCTACCTTCCAACCTTTATTACTGACACCGACCAAGGCATTAAGAAAGCATTGCATGTAACACGCGAATATATGCAAAAAAAGCCTAATGAAGTACTCGGATTACATCTCGAAGGCCCTTATATTAACGTGCAGAAAAAAGGTATCCACCGCCAGGAATTTATACGCCAACCCGATCCTGAAATGATTGATTTGATCTGTGCAAATAGTGATGTCGTCAGCCAAATAACCATGGCACCGGAAAAAACGCCGAACAAGTTTATTGAACAGCTGGCTAATGCAGGTATTGTGGTTTCTTTAGGGCACAGCAATGGCACTTATCAACAGGCTACTGAAGCGATTCAACACGGCGCATCTTCTGCCACGCATCTATTCAATGCAATGACATCTATTACCGGACGAGAGCCTGGCGTAGTAGGTGCAATTTACGATAATAATATCTACGCAGGCATTATCGTCGATGGTTTTCATGTGGCTTACGAAAATGTACGTTTATCAAAAAGAATCTTGGGTGATAAATTAATACTAGTGACCGATGCAACGGCGCCTGCAGGGGCAGATATTAGTGAGTTTGATTTTGTAGGCACGACTGTTTATTACAAACAGGGAAAATGTGTGGGCAAAGATGGTACTTTAGGGGGCTCTGCAGTCACCTTAATAGAGTCCATTGAACAATGTGTAAAATTTGTAGGCATTGGTTTAGAAGAAGCTATTCGTATGGCGACTATTTATCCTGCGAAAGCGATTTCCGTAGATAATAAACTAGGCAGCATTGAAGTGGGTAAAATTGCCAACTTAGCAATTTTTAACAATGATTATCAAGTCACCGGGACCGTTGTTAACGGTTGTTATGAAGCCACTGAATAACAAAAGTTTAATATAACGTTTAATGGATGAACACTAATGACATGATCGATTGTCATTACCAGCTCCGCATAACAATTATTCTGGTCAATCGGCATACTTTTTTAAAGTTAATGCCTTTTGATTAAACCTCATCTGTGACCTAAAAAAATCTGCTATCATTGCGGCGAGATAAACACCACGGTAGGTATTCACTTAATGAACACAGTCAATCACGATGCGATGCAAACAACCATTGCTAATATCGAACAAATCAAGCAATTAAATAGTGCCATCATTTATAAAATTATTGAGCAATACGCCCCTATTTCTCGTGTTAAAACAGCAAAGATAAGTAGATTAGCCCCAGCAAGTGTGACCAAAATAACACGTCAACTAATCGAAAATGGATTGATTGCAGAAGTTGAATTACAAGCATCTACGGGTGGACGAAGAGCCATTTCTTTAGCGCCAAATTCTGATGCGGTAAATGTAATTGCCATTAAATTAGGCCAAAAATTATTGTCTATCGCGCATTATAATTTATCTGGCATTAAGTTAGTGAGTAAACAAATCACTATTCCTAAGATTGCGAGCAGTGCTTTTTTAATTGAATTTTTGATTGCTGAAATTGCAAAGTTTATGACTCAGCCACTGTTAATTAATGAAAAAATATCTGCTATTTCAATTACCCTTTCTGGTTTGGTTGATCCTAAAAAAGGCATCGTGGTTTATACGCCAACTTATCCTTTAGATGACTACTCTTTAGTGAATAAAATTGAAAGTACATTTAATATTCCTACCTTTATCGGCAATCATACACGCTGCCTTGCATTAGCTGAAAATTACTTTGGTGCCACCAAGAACACACAAGATTCAGTGCTTATCAGTGTTCATCACGGCGTTGGTTCAGGTGTTATTATCGAAAATAAAGAGCTACTAGGTAAAAGTTGTAATATAGGGGAAATAGGTCATGTCCAAACAAACCCTGCAGGTAAGCGCTGTCATTGTGGCAATATTGGTTGTTTAGAAACAGAGGTCAGCGATCTGGTGATTTACGACAAAGTTAAAGAAGCGATTAATGCTGGTAGTGATTGCGTCTTGAATGTGAATACCATGAACATTGATGATATTTATCTAGCCGCGGCAAGTGGTGATAAATTATGTTATACAATCACTCAACAAGCAGCCCACTACTTGGGGAAAAATATTGCCATATTAGTGAATCTATTAAGCCCCGAAAAAATAGTGATCACAGGTAAAATACTACAAGCTGGTGAAGTTTTATTTTCTACCATTGCAGATTGCATTAAACAACAAACCCTGCCAAATTTTCATGATCAACTGATCGTCACTTCAACTGAGTTAAAACCCGATTTAACCATTGCTGCTTTTGCTTTAATTAAGCAGGCGATTTATGAAGGTGATTTATTACAAAGGATCAAGGTCTAACTGTTTTTCATATAAAAAGCTTAGCTGCTTTCTTTACATAAAAAGCTTAACAGCTTTCTCCACTTAAAATAGTTAATCACTTTCTGCAAATAAAAAGGCCAACGACATTAATCATTGGCCTTTGGCTATTTTGCTTTCAGTCATTGTACATTAACAGAGCTTTCATTGAGCAATGTCGTTCAATATGAGTTAGCTCAGTAAAAATAATGACAGCACATTATTGTTGCACAAACACTATTTTCCCCTCTTCAACATCTGCCAATATGTTACTACCCGTGGTTAACTCTCCCGATAATATTTTCTGTGCTAATGCATTCTCTAGTAACTGCTGCACAGCTCTTTTTAACGGACGAGCACCGTAGGCAGGGTCATATCCAGCGCTAACCAAAAATTCAATAGAAGCATCATTAAACGTTAGATGGTAATCCCTTGCTTTAAGACGCGTCTGTAATGCATGTAATTGAATCGTTGCTATTGATTTAATGTGTTTTTCACTTAATGGGTGGAACACGACCGTTTCATCAATACGATTCAAAAACTCTGGTTTAAATTGTTTCGCTAACACACCTAGCAAAGTATTTTTAACTTCGTCATAGGAAGCACGAGGGAACGCTTCTTGAATGATCTCAGAACCTATGTTGGAGGTCATGATGATCACCGTATTACGGAAATCAACGGTTCGTCCTTGCCCATCAGTTAAACGCCCATCATCCAGCACCTGTAATAAAATATTAAAGACATCAGGATGTGCTTTCTCTATTTCATCCAATAAAATAACAGAGTAAGGTTTACGGCGTACCGCTTCAGTTAAGTAACCGCCCTCTTCATACCCCACGTAACCTGGAGGAGCACCGACTAAACGAGATACAGAGTGTTTCTCCATAAACTCGGACATATCAATACGCACCATATTATCGACACTATCAAATAAGAAGTTAGCAAGCGCCTTACAAGATTCGGTTTTACCGACCCCAGTAGGACCTAAGAACAAGAAAGACCCAATAGGACGGTCAGGATCACTTAACCCAGCACGGCTACGTCTGATTGCATTTGCAATAGCGTCAATCGCCTCATTTTGCCCAACTACTTGAGAATGAAGATGTTTTTCCATTTTCAATAATTTATCCCGCTCGCCCTCTAACATTTTAGATACAGGAATGCCGGTCCAGTGCGATAGAATATCTGCAATTTCATTCTCTGTGACAGAGTGTTTTAACAATGTCATCTCTTGCATTTCAGCTTGAGACGCTAAATCTAATTGTTTTTCTAAATCCGGAATACGTCCATATTGAAGTTCAGACATACGTGTTAAATCAGCCGCGCGGCTAGCGACTTCTAAATCCATACGCGCTTGCTCTAAAGCTTGCTTGATATTTTGCGTACCAGATAGCGCGGCTTTTTCTGTTTTCCACACTTCATCTAAAGACTTATATTCTTTGCCTTTAATTCTTAAGGTCTGCTCTATATCATTTAACCGTTTCACACTGGCTTCATCGGTAGCATTCTGCAGTGACTTTTGCTCTACGGTTAGTTGAATAATTTTACGCCCTAATTTATCTAAACTTTCAGGTTTAGAGTCCATTTGTAAGCGAATGCTAGACGCAGCTTCATCAATTAAATCAATGGCTTTATCGGGTAATTGGCGGTCAGAAATATAACGATGTGATAACGTTGCCGCAGCCACAATCGCAGGATCCGTTATTTCAACTTGATGATGTAATTCGTAACGCTCTTTTAAACCACGTAATATCGCGATCGTATCTTCAACCGTTGGTTCATCAACTTGTACTTTTTGGAAACGACGCTCTAGTGCCGCATCTTTTTCAATATACTGACGATACTCATTTAACGTAGTCGCGCCAACACAATGAAGCTCTCCTCGAGCTAACGCAGGCTTAAGCATATTACTCGCATCCATAGCGCCATCGCCTTTACCAGCACCTACCATAGTATGCAATTCGTCGATAAATAAGATGATTTGCCCTTCTTCTTTATTTAGCTCCGCTAACACTGCTTTTAAACGTTCTTCAAACTCACCTCGGTATTTGGCACCCGCAATAAGCGAGCCCATATCCAATGATAATACACGTTTATTTTTCAAACCTTCCGGTACTTCACCGTTCACAATACGTTGCGCTAAACCTTCAACAATAGCCGTTTTACCGACACCTGGCTCACCGATGATCACGGGGTTATTTTTAGTTCTACGCTGTAGCACTTGTACCATGCGACGTACTTCATCGTCACGTCCAATTACTGGGTCCAGTTTACCTGCCGCAGCACGCTCGGTTAAATCGATGGTATATTTTTCTAGGGCTTGTTCAGGGCCGTCACCATTAACGTCATTAACAGTTTGACCTTGACGAATTTTCTTTAAAGAACTTTCAACTTTGCTTTTTGTTAAGCCAAGTTTATTTAACACTTTTCCTAGTTCACCTTTATCTTCACAAACGGCGACTAAGAAAATTTCCGATGAAATAAATTTATCTTTTGCTTTTTGCGCATACTTATCACATAAATTAAAGGTAATACCCAACTGATTAGAGAGCTGTATTTCGCCTCCAATACCAGATACTTTGGGCATTCTATCTAACATTGCAGATAGCTGTGAACGCATTAGGTTAATGTTAATTTCAAGATCAGACAAAATACCGCGGATTGCGCCACCGTCTTGATTAAGCATTGCTAACAAGACATGTGTCGCTTCGATATATTGGTGATCACGGCCTAAAGCAATAGATTGAGCATCGGATAATGCCAATTGAAATTTGCTAGTTAATTTATCTAAACGCATGATGATTCTCCTGAAATGTTTACCCTATAAAAGATGGGGGTAAAGAGAATTATTTCAAGGTAGGAAAGATAAAATAATAAATAAAAAAGAATATATTTATAAATTAAATGTTAGAGAATTAATTATAAGAGGGTTATTTCTAAGAGTAGATTAGGGAATTTAAGATTAGATATAAAACTGAGGGTGAATAGCTCTAGTTTCAATAACAAAAGTTGCAATAAATGAAGCTTCAATAACTACAGCTCGATAAAAGCATCGCAACTATTTTTAGTTTTAATCAATCCAGATAAAAGAAGCAAGACGACCTGTTCTGCCATCTCGACGATATGAGTAAAATAACTCTGCATCGTTAAAGGTACACAAATCACTTTCTGTAATAGTAATACCTGTAAATTTTGTTAAACGTAACTTGGCTAGGAGATGCAGATTAGCTAACCATTTATCGTTAGACGCAACAAAAGCTTCACTTGCTTGTGTATTTTGTTGAACAAACTGCGCTCGAACTTCATCACCAACTTCAAAGGCAGTAGGCCCAATACAGGGACCTAACCATACTAATAGTTGATCGGGTTTGACTGATAACGTATTGCAAATATGTTCAATACTGTTTTCAATAATACCATCACATAATCCACGCCATCCGGCATGGATAGCCGCAACAAAACTGCCTTGCTTATCTGTCACTAGCACAGGTAAACAATCCGCAGTCATCACCACACAAGTTCTTTCATTATCATTAGTCCAACTTGCATCGGCATTAATTGCTTGCGCTGTTGTGGCTGATAATTTTATTAAATCATGACTATGAGTCTGATTTAACCAACAAAAATCAGGAGCGTGTAGTTGTTCATTAACGAGTAAATATTCTGTGAGTAATGCACGATTTTTTAATACATGTAGCTCAATATCCGCAACGTGAGTAGCCAGATTCAAACCTAAAAATTCACCTTCACTGATCCCACCTAAGCGAGTAGTTGAGTATGCATGAATATGGGCAGGAGCTGCCCAATTAGGTTTAATTAATTGCATCTAAGTAAACTATAATAAACTATAAATCTAATTCGTTTTCATGCGAAATAGTATCCGCACGTAACGCAGCCGCTAACACTTTAAAATCTTCAGGTGGTTCAGCGTGCCATTCCATCTCTTCACCGGTAATTGGATGCTCAAGACGTAACATAGTCGCATGTAGTGCTTGGCGTCTAAATCCACGCAATGCTTCACTTAATTTTTCAGAAGCGCCTTTAGGTGGACGAGGACGACCACCATAGACAGGGTCACCCGCCAATACATGGCCGATAGACATCATATGCACACGAATTTGGTGAGTACGTCCAGTTTCTAAACGCAAACGTAAACGTGTATGTGCACGATACTTTTCAGCAATACGATAATGCGTGATCGCATCTTTGCCTCCCGTATGGTTAACGGCCATTTTAGTACGGTGTACTTTATCACGACCAATAGGCGCATCTACTTTACCACCAGCGGTAAAGCATCCCGAGGCAATCGCATCATATTCACGTGTCATCTGGCGTGCTTGCAAGTTCATCACTAAATGAGTTTGTGCAGGAACATTTTTTGCTACTACCATCAATCCTGATGTTTCTTTATCTAATCGATGTACGATACCAGCACGTGGTACTTCAGCAATACTTGGGTAATGGTACAATAATGCATTTAATAATGTGCCACTTGCATTACCTGCACCCGGGTGAACAACTAACCCAGCAGGTTTATTGATCACTAAAATATCTTCGTCTTCATAAACGATATCAATTTCAATTTTTTGTGCAACAAAGGTCACTTCATCTTTTAATACTGCGTTAACTTCTAGCATCTGACCCGTAAATACTTTTTCACGAGGAGTAGAAGAGACAGTGCCATCAATTTGTACCAGGCCCGCTAATATCCATTCTTTTATACGAGAACGCGAATAATCTGGGAACAATGCGGCAACCGCTTGGTCTAATCGAAATCCTAACTGTTCATCTGTTACTTCTGCAGATAGGTTTAATGCTTGGCTCATAATGCTCTCTTCTTGTAATTTTGTGCTGTTGTAATTGATTTTTAAAAAGTATTTTGTCAGACAGACTTATCTTGTCACATTTTATCTTTTTTTACTTTTATTTCTTTCGGCGATAGCCGATACTGTACTTTTTAATATTGGCCGACATTATAACACTTATGAATAAGATCCTTAGACTAATAACGACCAGTTTTTTCATTGCCATTTTTATTACTGGCTGTTCATCGAAAAAAAGCAATAAACCAAAGATTGCTGACAAACCTCCTGTCATTTTATATCAAGAGGCTTCTGTAGCGCTAGAAACAGCGAACTTTGAAAAAGCCACTGACATTTTAGAAGCGCTAGATAGCCGCTACCCTTTTGGACCTCACTCAGAACAGGTGCAATTAGACCTTATTTACGCTTATTACAAACGTAATGAAATGGCGCTTGCATTAGCTAATATTGATAAGTTTATTCGTTTAAATCCAACCCATAAAGATTTAGATTATCTTTATTATATGCGTGGACTAACTAACTTATCTTCTGACGATCACTTTTTCCAAAATCTATTTGGTGTGGACCGTTTTAATCGTGACCAAAGTTATGCACAACGTGCTTTTAAAGACTTTAATCACATTCTAAAGTATTACCCTAATAGCCAATATGCAAAAGATGCTCGCCAACGTATGGTGTTTATCAAAGATAGAGTCGCACGCTATGAAATATCAATTGCTGAATGGTATATCAAACGTGAAGCTTATATAGCAGCAATCAATCGTGGTAAAACTGTTCTCAATAATTACCCTGATACAGAATCTGTAAAAGATGCCCTAGAGATCATGATCATTGCCTATAGAGAGTTAGGGTTAGTAGAACCAGAAAAGAATGCATTAGCGGTATTAAAGCTTAATTACCCAAATAGCCGAGTGGTAAAACGCACAGAAAGCTGGAGCGTATTTGACTGGTAATAATCTTTGTAAATAATCAGCGTAATATAGGATTATTTATAGGGTCCAAACAATAAAAAAGGAGAACTTAGTTCTCCTTTTTTATTGTTTGTTATTTAACAGAAATCAGTTTAATACTGTCATAACGGCTATATCAACGATTACTTAAAAATCGTTTAAACTGCTTCGCCGTCTTCTTCACCGGTACGGATACGAATAACTCGCTCTACAGGAGTAACAAAAATCTTACCGTCACCAATTTTACCCGTTTGAGCCGTGCTCATGATCGCTTCAATACAACGCTCAACATCTTCTTTTCTAACTACTAATTCAATTTTAACTTTTGGTAAAAAGTCCACCATGTACTCAGCACCACGGTATAATTCAGTATGCCCTTTTTGGCGGCCAAAACCTTTTACTTCTGATACTGTCATACCTGTCACATCAATCTCTGCAAGTGCTTCACGTACATCGTCCATTTTGAATGGTTTAATAATTGCTTCTATTTTTTTCATAATAAACTCTTAAGGTTGATTTCAAAGTACAATGGATGAAAGTAGAGTATTTGATTATTAAAATTCACGTTAATAATCAAGCCAATCGCTAAAGCAACAGTCATCATGTTATGGCTGACTTACTTTCATTTCCACCAATAATCTACAGGCTAATATCACTATTGATATTACACTAATTATAAATCAATAAAAAACAAACTTTTACCGTGAATATAACTTGCCTCACTGTATTTAAAATTAGCCAGCTAATGGTAGAGCTTATCTTCTATGATAAGCCTCTCCCAAAATTAAACATGCCATCAAAATACTTTTAACCTAAATCCTACTTTAGCTAGGCTTTCCCCAGCTAAAGCATAACCATTAAAGTTAGTATAAATGTCTCCAACTTAAGCGACCTGTTGCTATCGCTGTGTCGTCAAAACAAATAACTTTACCTGTACTTAATGTAATACAGGTTTTCAAAGCAACCTCATCAGAACCCATCACTTCTTTAGTCGTGCCATCTTCATTTTCAATAATGACTATATTAGGAGACACTACGGACGTCATACCATTACTTACTCCATCTAAAAACTGATTAGAGCTATCATCGGGAATCGATTCATCTTCTGCAGTTAAAGGGTCATCGACCTTAGTCGTGCCTAAGTTCCAAGTTTGCCCTGTATATAAGTTTAACTCCATGTACCAACCTGTTCCTCCAGCTGAACACACATCAGGATTGGGCATTAAGGTAGTGAAACTGACTTTGTTAGCAAACACTAAGCTATTCCCAATCAGCCTTTCACCATAGTTATTAGTATTAGCAACACCTGATTCATCATCTTCGGTATTAATCAGGTCTAAATAAAATCCATTCACAGTAGTCCAATCGACTGGATTGCTTGATAATATTCGATTAGTACTCGTTTCTTTTATAATTGTTTGATTTTGTAATGCGCTAAATACACCTAACGTTCTTGTTGCATTCACAACCGCAGTATCTAACTGATCGGCAATAGCATAAAAACTTTGTGTTGCCTGATTTTCAATATCCGTGTCGTCATTTTCAATATACTTACCCGTACCAAATGCAACTATCACACCACTACCACTTGGATGCCTAGCAACAGAGGGGCGTGTAGTAATAGCTTGAGGCTGATATTTAATACCATCCATAGTTGGACTATATGCGGTAAACAGCGGACTATTATTAACTTTTTTATTACCCCACTCGGTAACGCTTTCATTACTAATATCAAACACCCACATATTACCAAATAGATCCCCCGCATAAATATAATCAGCAATACTATCACCATCATTATCAATGATAGCGGGTTGTGCTAATGCATTAGGTCTACCAGCCCCCGTTGGATCGATTTGACTACCCACACTGAGTTTTTTGATTAAAGCTCCCGTGGTCAAATTAGCAATATAGATAGCCCCATTTGGATCCGTTGAGTTGAAGCCATTCTCAAAAATAACACCTTTTTCCCCGTTATGCAGTTTAACAATAGTGGGAGAAGCAATGCTCTTGCCGATCCCTGCAAAACCAGTGGAATCGGTAGTAATTTCCCACTTCATCATGTTGCCATTTGATGACTTAACTTTAGATACATCAATTGCGTAAAGCCCTTCAACACCAAGACCTAATCTTCCGACTATTGTCGTACGACCCACTTCTTTGGTCTCGCCATCAATCGTAAGCTCAATCTTGTCGGCATCATCTGAGTAAGCAGTAATTCCACCATCAACAGAGTATTCATGGGTATAACTAGTGTGCACTAAATTACCTAGAGCACTATAAACACCACTTGGTATATACGCCACAAGCTCTTCACCATTGTTAGCATCAACAACATGTACCATGCCATCATTAGCACCATAAACTAAAACTTCATCTTCAACCTCATGTCCTTTACCGATAGAAACATTATAAGGGGCGGAATAGATGATATCTCCTAGTCTGCTATTACGCTCTCTAAACTCATAAGCAGTGTCTTCTGCTTCATGTGTTCGTACACCACGAATATAATTAATAGCGGCTTGCATATAAGCAAATTCTTGACTGGCTACATCACTATCAGTTTCAATTTCGTTTTCATTACTATTATTTCCGTTGTTACCATTGTTACCATTGTTACCATTGTTACCATTGTTGCCATTGTTACCATTGTTGCCATTGTTACCATTGTTGCCATTGTTACCATTGTTGCCATTGTTACCATTGTTGCCATTGTTACCATTGTTGCCATTGTTGCCATTGTTACCATTGTTACCATTGTTGCCATTGTTGCCATTGTTACCATTGTTACCATTGTTGTCTTGTTCAGTATCCTCTTGCTCAATATTTCCCGTACTATTAAAGTGACTTAACAACAGACTCGCTTGGTCCGTAGTAAATAAACTACCTAGTTCAGTATCAGGCGCTTTAAATTCAAATACCGTCCCTTGCGCTCCAGCCGCAGCATCGTCACGACGAGAGAATATGTTACGAGTACCAATATCCATCGCATCTAACTGCTCAGCAGCACTCCATGAGGCAGTTGACGGATACTCTCCACTGGTGTTTGCAATATAAGCTTCAACATCACCACTCCAAGCAGATTCTTCAAAGGAAGTTTGATACACCAAACTGCCTACCCTTAAGAAGTTAGACGAAAAAACAGGAGAGGTACTAGCCACATTGCCGTCATAGGCTAAATCAAAGGCAGCAGCTAATTGATACTGTAATTGGCCAGCATTGGTAACAGGGAAATAGTTATCAGGGTCACCATTTTGATCCGCATCCCATTCACTGATAAGGTCTGGTTTTTGGTTATGATTAATATCTGAAAACCCTCCCCACTTAGCCGCATACCAAAGTGGCGAAGGTAAAAAGTCAGCGGCTTTTGTATCACTTGGAAAGAAAACCCTTGTTGCAGTATATCCCAACTTTGTATCACTATCGCTTATATCCCTATTATCATAATTAAGGCTATCAGGTGTATCTAGATAATATTCTACTTCACGACCACCTCGATCTTTAACTTCTAAAAAGGTGTTATCATTGGTTGTACCAGAAATAACATACCCAGCATGCTGGTCTATCCCACCTGCCGCATAAGTAGAGTCTAGTGTAATTTCAACCCCTTTAGCTGTCTCGCTACAAGTATCATTGCTGTATGTTTTACAAAGATTATCTTTTACTTCATAGGTATACTTAACAATCATATCCATATCATGATCAGCACCTTGTTCAACATCTTCAAAGTTGATACGAAATATACCTTTGCTAGAGCTAATCGATTCAATATACCAATCTACAATTGTATTTGTCGGTTGAAACTCATTTTTACCTTTCTTAATACTGTTTCCACCAACCGATTTTGCAAATGGAATTATTTTAATAATATCGTCATCAATGTTCACTTTAATTTCAGGTAAGTTTGAAGCTAAAGCCACCACCATAGAGGTGACTTTTTGGTCATTGGCTTTACTTGTATGGATATCATTTTTGTGGCCATAATAAGCAACGGCCGCAGAGCTATAACTACCTTTTTTAGTGGGTTCAGCAGGTGCGAGTCCTCGTACATAAGCCAACCCTGTAATCTCTTTGGCCGTAGGCACACCATCATTATTTGTACCTGATTGCCCGATAAAAAATTGCCCGCTGGTTTTATTTTCAGTCGAAGAAATAATATCTAATAAATTACTTACACTAAAATCAGGCAGTGTAGTGCCATCGTAAGTAGCGTAAAACTCGCTGTAGACACCAGGCAATTGATCGGAATCATAGGAAGGATTAATATCACTGATTAGTAAGGCATTTGGGCGAGAACAGGTCCCTTTGTCATCATAGGGGTCGTCCCAATCTGATGTAGATAATGAAAGACTTTCATCATAACCTAGTTCAGAGTCTGCATAGTCATAACTGCCGCTAGCAGTTCCAACTCCAGAGAAATAACGCATGGTTTCATAAAGCATTTCACCTATTGGATTCCCCCAAGAAGCACACTCACCTTCATTGATCGCACGAGTTGTTATCCACCCGCATCTGGTCCTATAAGATTGATCGCTATACCTAAAACCATGAACTCTTAATTTATTAATAGTTGCTACTATCCCATCAGAAACTGATGTGAATTGCCCAGTATTTACATTAACTTCCGTGGAAAATTGACTAATTGCTTTTCTAAGTACACCACCCGATAAATTTTTGTTATAACTCCCTGTTAATAAACCAAATAGCATTTGGTTTTTTTCACCATAGTCATGTAATAGCCCAGTCGGTTTAAAGTTACCATTTGGATTACCTTCTGGATAAACCCTACAATTATTTCCATCTGTAAAGCCACTTTTACAAACTTCAACCCTCACCACATAACTGTCAACCTTAGACTGTGTTCCACCACTCGAACGAAGAACAGGACCTTCTGTCGATGCCCAATTCCAAATACCTGGGTCACTACCTCCATAACTTGCATTTTGGCGTACTCGTAAAATTGGTGCGTCAGTTAAACTGTTATAAGTAACAGAACCAAAAAAGTGCTGCTTACCTGAACTTGGCACTGACAAAGGCGCGTAATCAGCAATATCATACCCATCGACCTCTATTGAGGTGTAGGCTTTAGCCCAACTATGTGCATCTTGTGGAATAAATACACGTTCTAATACTGTTTCACCTTCAGTATCAGTACTTCGAGTGCCACCATAAAGTACTTTTCTCAGTACATCCATGCGTGTCATGGTTAGGTAATTAAGAAAGTTACCACTCCATTCTTCAGACGCTGTACAGGTATCGGCAACTCTTTGCGGAACAAATACCTTAGACTCAGGTTTATAACAATACCTAGAATCAAAATATCCTTCATAGGCATAATCAGGCATAAACTTAATATCGAGAGTGCCATCACCATCCAAGTCGGATGCATCATTATAAGCTTCATAATAAAGTGTATGGTCTCTGCCCATCACTAGCATCATCATTGGTGATTCTGTCGTGCCCGTATAAAGAGGCTTAGTCGCTAAATCTAAATCAGCTGCATTGACTGACGTTACCATCAGTAGCAGTGCTGATGACACTAGCAAGGTTGACGACAACAACTGCGTTGCTGGTGGTATATTTCCGTTTAATAATTTATTCATCATAATGTCCTTATTCATTACCAACACCCGCTTGTACTTGCCGTTGTACTGCCCGTTTGTGTGATTTTTAATGTGCCACATGTGTCGTTGGCTTGTGTGCTTTTAGGTATTGCAGATAATGTGAATGTAGTGCTACTCGACGATGCGCTTAAATTATAGTATTGGCTAAAGTCATCTGAGGTGGTAAATGAGGTGAGAGCAGCACCAGATACTACGCTAGTGTAATTAAAATTCATTGCGTAAGCGCTTTCCATCATTTGTGAAGCTTCTAGTAATGTGCGTACTGCCTCTTGGCGCCGAGTTTTCTGCATAACACCGGTATAACTAGGGTAAGCAATAGACGCCAGAATACCCACAATCGCCATTACCACCATCAATTCAAGTAAAGTAAAGCCTGCACTTGATTTTTTATTAAGCTTTGTATTACGCCTTGTATTGTGTTTTGTCATTGTTAATTACTCCAGTATTGCGTAATAACTTTGTAAATAAGCGACTGCTTGCCCTTTACCCTGTGCTTTTGCAGTCACACGGTAAAATCGTCGTTGAATTGCATTTGTGCCTAACATTAAACTTTCATCGAGACCATCGTCCTGCAGAAGATAAACAGGGGAACCTTCTAGACCTATGCTAACTATTTTTTGATTTTGCCAATTGCTCTCTTGATGCCACCAATTATCAGATCTCGTGGTATCAGTAACAAGGTTCCCTTTGAGATTCTCTGGTTCTAGATAGTTAAATAGAATAAATTTATGCGCCTCTGAAAGAGCGGACTCTGCATTATTAACACTCGATATATGATCGTAATTAACAGAGCTTACTCTTCTTAAGGCAATCACTTGCTTGCTAACAGCCACTCCCAATATAGATATCACTAACACCATCAATAATGACGTAATTAACGCGGCGCCATATTGGCCTCTTTTCGACATACCATTCATATTAATTGCCTTTATTTCTAATAAGCACAGTTTCCATCACCACAGATCGATAATTAGTATCATTGGCAGCACTGATCGTTTGATTAAAAAGCTTATAAGCGTTGCTATTAATTAAGCCATGAGCAGATACATTTTGTGATAAAAGTAAGCCAATTTTAATGCGATCAATATCATTCCAATCGGTCATTGTTGCAGCCGTAAAATAACGCGTGTTGTTATCTGTTGTGCCATACAGCAACTCTAAGAACTCTACATTTTCATCTAATATAATCGCTGCATTAGCGTTATCCTGACAGACTAATTGATTATTAGTATTTACATAGAGAGTGATCTCGTGAAGAGTACTATTACCAACATCACTGCCATTACAGGAAATAACACCACTTTGTGCAGATCCTAAAAAACGTAATACTAAAATATCAGACCCCGCCTTTTCATCGGTAAGCACAGTTGAAGCGGTCATTCCTTGTATCGTTTGCCTTGAAATCCAATTCACACCAGCAGAAGAAAGTCCGACGCCAAACGGTGAGCTATTTCGTAGTGTTGCGATATCTCTAAATCCAGCTTGTTGGATGTAAAGACGCATTGTTTGCACCGCCATTCTACTTTTTGCCGTTAACGCTTGAGTACTGCGCACAGATTCATAGGCGCGCATATCGCCCATCACCGAATAAAAAAGCCCAGCTACAATAAGCAATGAGATGACCATAGCGATCATCAGCTCAATTAAGCTAAAACCTTGATTATATTTTCTTAAGGGATCCATATACTTAGACTACCACATTGATATGAATTAGGATTTCCAGCATCGCACACTGTGCTGCTTGCACCTGTTTTTGCGGCATCCCAAATTAAAGTTAAGGTGTAAACACTACCATTATTAACAATAGAGAAACTGGGAGAAGGTAAACTACCTCGTAAATGATTAAACCATTCTGCTAGTTCAGCCGTTGCAAATTCGTTATCGGAACAGGTGACTAAAGAACAATTTTTAGCGGTAACAATGACATTGCCAGCAAGGTTATCTTTAATAAAACTAGGAGCAAGATCAGCGTTTGCTCTTAATCTTTGCGCTAAGTCTGTTAGTGCTATATTGGCCGTTTGTGTAAAACTAGCTCGTTGTGCCATGTCCATTGATTTTGCCTGCATTTTAGCGTGACCAAGTACGCCTACGGCAACAATAATGAGTGCAATCAAAACCTCAATCAGTGTGAAACCTTTATAACTACTCATGAGCAACTCCCCGTGGCATTAGCAAAGCTAACACGGCCCATTACACTGAGTTGAATTTGATACACTACTGAATTATCGAGGTTACTACAGATTTGAAATGTGTTAGCTGTTGCATGCCCCGTCGGAGAAAACCTAACTTGAGCAACATCACTTTTCATTGAATCGGTCTTAGAAGTGAGATGGGCAATAATGATATCGCCATTACTTAGATCTAAACTTGCATCTTTATCTTCATAAACTAGCCAGTTATTTCCCCAATCGGTGGTATTAGTACAACTGCTACCGTCAGATGTTGGGCAGAGATAGACAATAAAACCTTCGCTTTGTGCTTTTTCTTTCGCGCTATAAATCGAGCTCACTAATGCATCACGTGTGGCACGTGTTTTACTTGATTCAATCAAATTAGCAAACGAAGGCACAACAATACTTAATAGAATCGCAGCGATTGCAATGGTTATAATGAGCTCAACTAAGGTAAAACCTTGGTCTTTTTTGTGGGTAGTAAAACGCGTCATAACACCCTTAGTATAAAAATAAATAGATGAACATAATGACCTCAATCAAGGTCATTATTTATACTAGTCTAAATACTTAAAAATACCTAAAAAGTGTTAGCAAAAATGCGATGTTATTTAATTATTAAAAAAATATGCAAAAATATTAATCTACTTGTTTAATACGTAATTCAGCTGGTACTTCAAATACCGTGTTTTCTTCAACACCGGGATTTTCAATAACCACATCACCACCTATTTTTTGTAACTTTCGAATAACCGCTTGTACTAGTACATCCGGAGCAGATGCGCCAGCCGTTACGCCTACTGTTTGTACATTCTCAAACCATTCATCTTTAATACCAAATTCATTATCAATTAAGTATGATGTGACACCAACACTGGCTGATTTTTCACGCAAACGATTGGAATTAGATGAATTAGTCGAGCCAACAACTAGGACTAGATCTGTTTTATCAGCGAGATCTTTAACTGCATCCTGTCGGTTTTGAGTCGCATAGCAAATATCATTTTTTCGAGGGCCTTCGATACTTGGAAATTTAACCCGCAATGCATCAATAACATGCGCAGTATCATCAACTGATAAAGTCGTTTGAGAGCTATAGCACAAGCTAGCTGGATTTTTTACTTCCAGTAAAGCCACATCTTCAGGTGACTCCACAAGATAAATACCACCTTCCTCACTATCGTATTGCCCCATCGTACCGATAACTTCTGGATGGCCTTGATGACCAATCAAAATACACTCTTGATGACGACGACTAGCTCGTGTGACCTCCATATGTACTTTAGTCACTAATGGGCAAGTCGCATCAAATACTTTTAATGCACGACGTTTTGCTTCTTCGCGTACACTTTGCGCCACACCGTGCGCACTGAAAATAACAATATTATTGTCGGGTACTTCATCAAGTTCTTCAACAAAGACCGCACCACGCGCTTTTAAATCATCAACCACATATTGATTATGAACAACTTCATGGCGCACATAGATAGGGGCAGGAAAAAGCTCTAACGCACGTTCAACAATATTGATCGCACGGTGTACTCCTGCACAAAAACCACGAGGATTAGCTAAAATAATTTTCATAATGCTCTCAATATTTCAGTTATTTATAAAACTTCTAAGACGTCAACGTCAAAAGTTACTGTTTGTCCTGCGAGTGGGTGGTTAAAATCAACAGTCACACTATCCGCCACTATTTCACGAATAATACCTGGAATTTCATTACCGTCCGGCTGCGTAAAGCTAATGATGGTCCCTATTTCTGCAGGCACATCGGAAGAGAATTTGCTGAGCTCAATATAATGAAAGTTATCTGGATTCGGTAATCCAAAAGCAGACTCAGGCGCAAGCGTAAAACTCTGCGAATCCCCTTCCGTCAAACCTAACAGACACTCTTCAAAACCGGGTGTTAAGCTACCGTCACCCATTACAAATTTAGCCGGCTTATTATCGACCTTAGTACTATCAACGGCAGAACCATCTGTAAGCTTAATTGAAAAGTGCATTAAAACTTCACTATCTGCAGTGATCACTTTGCTATTCTTGACTGTTTCATTGGCCATTTTTACTGTCATTACTATTATTCCTTATTTGTTCTCGTTTGCTTGTTTTTCACGCTTTTCGGCCCACAGTAGTGCATCGATAATAATCATTGCAGCACCAATAAAAATAGCAATATCCGCCACATTAAATGTTGGCCAACGATAAAAACCTAAATCAAAATCTAAAAAGTCGACCACATAACCAAACATTAAACGGTCCATTACATTGCCTATCGCACCAGATAAAATAAGAGCATATGCACTATTCATCCAACGGTGAGTTGCACTTGTGGTTTTCATTGAATACAAAAGATAAGCAGAAACTACAAAAGCAATCGCTGTGAATAAGTACTTCTGCCAACCTCCCGCATCACCTAAGAAACTAAAAGCGGCACCATAGTTACGTGCATAGGTAAAATTAAAGAAGGATAAAACCTCATAGGATTCATACAAATCTAACATTTGTATCGTCAAATATTTAGTCACTTGATCAATAATTAAAACCACAACAGTTAACCATAAACAAGATAAACCAGAACGTAAACTAACGTTAGAGGATGTTGATTTCTGTGTCATTGATATTCCCAAATAATGGTGATGGCAAAGATTAAAAAAAACGCCTCAAATCATTTTCATAACCAAGGCGTTTAGTCAAAATGCATTTAATATAAACGCATTAATGTATGTTATTGCCTATTAAGCAAATTGGCGAGTTTCACCTTCACCGTCAACGTTGGTAATACAACGTCCACATAACTCAGGGTGTTTCTCATCTTGACCAACTTCTTCACGATGATGCCAACAACGATCACACTTAGCCGCAGCACTTTTTTGTACTTGTACCGATAAGCCTTTTAATTCTGTTGCAACCGCATCAGCAGGCGCATCAGAAAAAGGTTTAACTGTAGCTTGTGAAGTAATTAGTACAAAACGTAATTCGTCTTCTAAGGTATTCAGTAACGCACTGATTTCATCTGAAGCATATAAAGTGACTTCAGCTTCTAACCCACCGCCAATCACTGCTTCTTTACGTGCAAGCTCTAAAGCTTTATTCGCTTCAGCACGAATCGCAATCAACTGAGTCCATTTATCATTACTGATCACTTCGCTATCAGATAAACCAAACAAACCTTCATACCAAGTTTCAGTAAATACAAATTCATTACGCTCACCCGGTAAACGGCCCCAGATTTCATCAGCAGTGAAGCTTAGAATTGGCGCAATCAAACGCACTAGAGATTCAACAATATGATACAGCGCAGTTTGACAGCTTAAATGAGCATTACTGCCTGTTTTAGCTGTGTACTGGCGATCTTTAATAATGTCTAAGTAGAAACTACCTAAGTCAATTGAACAGAAGTGCATTAGTTTTTGATAAACAACATGTAGGTTGTAATTGTCGTAAGCTTCAATTACTTCATTTTGTAACGTTAAGGCTTTAGCAACAATCCAACGATCCAACGCAACCATCTCTTCTGGCGCCACTAAATCAGTTTGCGGATCAAAACCATTCAAGTTCGATAATAAGAAACGTGATGTATTACGAATACGGCGGTAACTATCTGCACTACGGTTCAGTATTTCATCAGAAACGGTAATTTCGCCAGTGTAATCCGTAGAAGCAACCCATAAACGTAAAATATCAGCACCTAGGTCATTCATCACCGTTTGTGGAGACATAACGTTGCCCAATGATTTAGACATTTTCTTACCATCGCCATCAACCACAAAACCATGTGTTAATACTTCTTTATATGGCGCTACGCCGTTGATTGCAGTACTGGTTAACAATGAAGATTGGAACCAACCACGATGTTGATCTGAACCTTCTAAATACAAATCAGCCGTAGCTTGAGAACCATCTGGTTGTGTATATTCTTCGCGTACACCGACAACTGACGCATGTGTAGTGCCAGAGTCAAACCAAACATCTAACGTATCAGTCACTTTACGGAACTGCTCTGCTTCAAAACCCAAAATAGATTCTGGCTCTAAATCGAACCAAGCTTGAATACCTTCTTTTTCGATTTTTTGTGCAATCAACTCCATCATTTCAATAGAGTTCTCGTGCAATTCATCGGTTTCTTTATTAACAAATAAAGTGATTGGTACACCCCAAGTGCGTTGGCGTGAAACACACCAGTCAGGACGTCCTTCAATCATTTTTTCAATACGGTTTTGGCCCCAGCTTGGGATCCATTTAACGTCTTTAATTTCTGATAATGCGCTATCACGTAAGCCTTTTTGATCCATAGAGATAAACCATTGAGGTGTCGCTCGGAAGATGATTGGTGTTTTATGTCTCCAACAATGCGGGTAGCTATGCTTAATATTAACATGATGGATTAATGCATTACGTTCAGTTAAGACTTCCAATACTTTATCGTTGGCTTTAAATACATGCAAACCAGCAAAGAATTCAGTGTCTTCACGGAAAACACCATTGTCACCAACAGGATTAGCAACTTCTAGTTCGTATTTTAAACCCGCAGAATAATCGTCTTGACCATGTCCAGGAGCTGTATGAACACAACCAGTACCCGCATCGATAGTCACGTGGTCAGCAACAATGGCTGGCACTTGTAATGCTAAGAACGGATGTTGGAATAACTGTTTCTCTAGCTCAGCGCCTTTAGTGATAGCTAACGTAGTAAAGTTTTCGATACCGTAACGTGCCATACAGTCAGCCACTAAATCGGTCGCTAAGATCAAACGACGTTCGCCGGCTTGTACTAATGAGTATTCAACTTTTGCAGCAAGTGCAATGGCACGGTTAGCTGGCAGTGTCCAAGGTGTTGTTGTCCAAATAACAGCAGAAATATCGCCATGACCAAAGTCATCGGCTTGCTTTTCAAAACACGCTAAAACTGCATCAACATCAACCGCATTAAAGGCAACGTCGATTGCTGGCGATAATTTATCTTCATACTCAACTTCTGCTTCTGCTAAGGCAGATCCACAATCTGTACACCAATGAACAGGTTTTGAGCCTTTGTGTAGATGATCATTTTTAATGATATTCGCTAGCGCACGAACAATATTTGCTTCTGTTTTAAAGTTCATGGTTAGGTATGGGTTATCCCACTCACCTAATACACCTAAACGTTTAAAGTCTTTACGTTGGCCGTCGACCTGACGCGCAGCGTATTCACGACACTTAACACGGAACTCAGCAGCCGTTAGCTTTTTACCTGGCTTACCGTGCTTTTGCTCAACTTTAAGTTCGATAGGTAAACCATGACAATCCCAACCAGGAATGTAGGGTGCATCGAAATCAGATAATGTTTTAGATTTAACAATAATATCTTTTAGAATTTTATTAACCGAGTGACCGATATGAATATCGCCATTTGCATAGGGAGGTCCATCATGCAGAATAAATGTCTTTTTACCTTTCTTGGCAGCACGAATCTTGCCGTAAAGATCCTGTTTGTACCAATTTTTAAGCATGTTAGGCTCACGATTAGCCAAGTTTGCACGCATCGGGAAACCAGTTTTTGGTAAATTTAATGTACTTTTGTAATCACTCATCGGTTTTTATTCCATCTAACGATTTATTAATTAAGCTGATGCCATGCTCTAGCTTGCTGAATATCTTTATCAATCTGTATTTTTAGTTCTGCGAATGAATCAAAACGAACTTCATCGCGTAATTTTTTCTCAAGTAACACTTCAAGGTGACGACCGTATAAGTCACCTTCAAAATCAAATATATGTACTTCTAATTGCTGTCTTTCACCATTCACAGTGGGACGACAACCAATATTTGCGACACCTCGATAAACTTGTTGATCAGTGCCTTCTACATTCACACCAAGTACTGACACAACAAACACACCCGATACGGGTGAAACACGGCGTTTTAAAAATAAATTAGCAGTCGGCACCCCGATTGTACGGCCCAACTTTTTACCATGTCCAACACGACCAGCAATACTATATTTCCTGCCTAGCATTTGCTCTACTTGTTGTAATTGGCCTTTTGCTAATGCGCTACGTATCCGCGTGCTACTAACACGACAAGCATCTTGTGACAGACTTCTTGTATCAACGACTTCAAAGCCATATTTCTCGCCAGCTTCTTTTAGTAATGCAAAATCACCTAAGCGTTGATAACCAAAATGAAAATCATCGCCAATCACTAAGAACTTAACATTGAGTTTTTTAATTAATAACTGCTCAATAAAATCATTCGCACTGAGATTAGCAAATTCATGTGTAAAGGACACACACAGTAAACTATCTAAGTCTAATTTTTCAAGCTGTACGAATTTATCACGTAAACGACTTAATCGACCTGGGGCATTTTTACCTGCAAATAATTCAGCGGGCTGCGGCTCAAAGGTCATGACAGTGGCAGGCACTTGTAAACGTTTAGCTTCTTTTAACAAACGAGATAAAACAGCATGGTGTCCAAGATGGATGCCATCGAAGTTGCCAATGCTCAACACACAACCTTGTGGTTGATGTTGTAGATTATGAATTCCGCGTATTAATTCCATGATAATGTCATAATTAATTGCCAAAAATAGCGTTGAAAATATAAAAGAGCTGATTATATATTAAGGTTGCAAAGTAATCAGCTTTCATTTTAGCGATTTAGCATTAAATCTAGCGACTTACTTTAAAATGATGGAGTCGTAATCCAAAAATAAAGTTGCTCACTAAATAAAGCGCTGCACCTCCTAAAATTAATGCGATTAGTTGCATTGCTGACTCAAGTAAACCAAAGTCAGCCCACATGACAAGACTAGGCGTCATATACAGCAAACCTGCAACCATCACTAAACCTGACGCTATAATTCGTATTAATACAGCAACACTGCCTTTTTGCACTTGATAGACGCCGCTTTTATATAAACCAAACCATAATAATCCTGCATTTAACGTAGCAGATAATGAGGTTGCGATGGCTAACCCAACATAGCCAAAAGGTACTGCAAAAATAACATTTAATACCATATTACTGACCATCGCAATAATACCGAATTTAACCGGCGTTTTTGTATCTTGGCGAGAGTAATAACCTGGCGCGAGGACTTTAACGAGCATAAAACTTAATAAGCCACTAGCATAAGCCCACAAACTCATCGCCGACATACTGACATCTTGTATATCAAATTCACCGCGCATAAATAAAACACGCAACATAGGCTCAGCGAGTATCATTAAGCCCAACATGGCAGGAAAACCTAAGAAACATACACTGCGGATCCCCCAATCGATGGTTTTAGCAAAAGCTTGTGGTGATTGATTAACATGCGAGGAAGATAAACTCGGTAATATTACCGTTGCAATGGCGATCCCAAATAAACCCAATGGAAATTCTAATAGACGGTCTGAATAATATAACCAACTGATGGAGCCTGTTTGTAAAAAACTGGCGATAAAAGTATCTAATAATAAGTTAATTTGGCTAACAGACACCCCGAACAAAGCAGGTATCATCAAAGTTCTTATTTTAACCACCCCAGGATGGTGCCATTGCCAACTAGGTTTAACTAATAATTTTTCTTTTTTCAAGAATGGAATTTGGAAGAAAAACTGAATCGCGCCACCTAATAACACACCAACCGCTAAACCGATTTCAGGTTGTTGAAGTTGTGGAGAAAGGAAAATAGCACAGCCAATAATAGCGATATTTAAAAATACCGGTGTAAAAGCGGCCACCGCAAATTTACCAAGCGTATTCAGGATGGCACCAGAAAGTGCAGTAAAAGTAATGAACCATAAATATGGAAAAGTAATTTTTAGCATATCGGAGGCAAGTTCAAACTTAAACGCATCTGCGCCACCGTTCCACCACTCTAGAAACCAACCAAAACCAAACAACGCAGTGATAACAGAGGAACCTAAAACACCTAAAATAGTAATAACGGTAACAATTGTGCCTAAAGTACCTGAAACTGCTGAAATTAGATCTTTTACTTGATCACGTGATTGTGTTTTTTCATATTCAGTTAATACCGGAACAAAAGCTTGTGCAAATGCACCCTCTGCAAATAAACGACGTAAAAAGTTTGGAATTTTATTCGCGAAGAAAAATAAATCAGCGGCTGCACCCGCGCCCATTAAATTAGCTATTACGATGTCTCGGACTAACCCCAAAACTCGCGAAATTAATGTCATTGAACTGACGATCATGCCTGATTTTATTAGCTTTTTACTCACACTTTAATTCCTACGCGCTTGGATGAGATATAACTCATTTAATTAAGAGATGTTAATGAGGGTGCTAAAATACACCTTTTAATTAAATTTAATAGCGTTAACTGCCGATATATCAAGCAATCATGCGACTCTAAATTTGCATCTGTAATTGGTTGAGTATAAAATGCGCGCAGTTTAACCATCCACCTGGTTTGTTGCCAGTTCTTTTATTGGTTAATAAAAAACCATTTGACAATATACGTGTTACAGGGCATATTCCACGACCTTTGATTATCCCTTGTTATACAGAATTTAGGAGTTAAGGTCTTGGCTAATATCAAGTCTGCTAAAAAACGTGCTTTATTATCTGAAAAAAGCCGTAAACATAATGCAAGTCGTCGTACAATGATGCGTACTTTCATCAAGAAAGTTGTTGTTGCAATCGAAGCTGCAAACAAAGAACTAGCTACGGCTGAGTTCGTTAAATTACAATCAGTTTTAGATGCTTACGCAACTAAAGGTCTGATCAGCAAAAACATGGCTGCTCGTAAGAAAAGTCGTCTTTCTGCTAAAATTAAAGCGCTTTAATTCTTATTTAAGAATTAGCTCTTTATGAAGCTTATTAAAAAACCGACCTAGTGTCGGTTTTTTTATAACTAAAATTCGTATCATGCTCATTTAAACAACTAAATTGCCCTCTTTCACCTGAGCTAAACATAAATAACTCGCATAAATAATTTACACGAGTACTTATATAAATAAATTAGCCCTGAGCATTCACTCTTTATCTTAGTAAATTTTACTCACTTTTATTTACGTGCCGAGTAACCACAGAGTTTGATTAAATACCCATTCCTGATAAAGCATTAATTAAATCTTTAACCACTTTACCTACCACTGGATTAGTTTCTTCAAACATAAGTAATTGTTCAGTTATTTTTTTATCTCTGATTAATTGTGCAGGATCACGAGAGCGGATAGCTAATTGTAATTGGTCATGTACTTTTTGTAATTCACCGGCCGTACATTCGTCAGCCACCACACCATCAGCTAAGACTTCTGACAATTTATCAAATTCGGATTGCACTTTTTTAATTGGCATAGACACCTCTTTTTCAATAATAGATAAATACAGGACTTATTTTCAGTGTAGCATCAGTCCTTTACCGTCACCTTTAAAAAATGGTCAATCAAACGAGCAAATACTAAAAAGATGATCACAAACAGAATACTTAACACAATAAGCCCTACTTTAGACCAACTTTCCTGACCATAAGCCTGTAAAAATAAGCTCGATAGATAAATAGCAAGTAACCAATAAATAATACGTAACAGATAAGACCAAATAGGATAGCTCTTATCGGTTAACCATAACTTTGCCATTTTTTATTCCCTGTATTTTGTTCAAGCTATTTTGTGCTTTAAGATTAAGCATTATCAACGCTAAAGCTCAATACATCATTAATATGAGATTGTTTGCTCGATAACATTAACAACCTATCTAACCCTAACGCCACTCCGGCACAGTCAGGCAAATGATCTAAGCAAGCAACAAATTTATGATCGATCGGCATTTCAGCTAACTTCATTTGTTGTCGTAATTGGTTATCAGCTTGAAAACGGCTTAGTTGCTCTTTGCTACTATTTAACTCATAAAAACCATTCGCGAGTTCAACACTTTTATAATACACCTCAAAACGATCAGCAACACGTGGATCTTTTTTATTAATTCTTGCTAATGCAGCCTGTGAAGCAGGAAAGTCATAAACAAAACATGGCACCTCTTGGCCTATTTTACATTCGATGGCAATACAAAATAACAATTGTAAAATGGTATCTTTATCGGTTTCATTATCCAGTACTTCACCTAGTTGCAGATGCGCCCCAGCAGATTTAAGTTCGGTAATTGTTGCCGTTAAAGGGTCTACATTTAAATGCGTTAAAAAGGCTTGTTGATAAGTGCAACGTAGCGGCGTGTCACAGTGTAAAATACCACTGAGCAAGATAGACATTTCATCCATCAACTGATGGTGATCAAAGCCAACTCGGTACCATTCTAATAAAGAGAATTCAGGGTTATGAAAACGTCCCGATTCTTCATTTCTATAAACTTTTGAGATCTGATAAATACAGCCACTACCAGCAGCAAGTAAGCGTTTCATATGAAACTCGGGTGATGTTTGTAAATACAAAGCCACGCCACCATCAACCAGAGGTTTATCACTAATATTACGGCCTACAAACTTTGTTTTAAAACATTGTAAATGTACATCCGTAACGCCTGCTTGGCTTAAAGAAGGAGTTTCAACTTCCAATACTTGCCGTTCGCTAAAAAACTCTCTGATTGTTTTTAGCATATCGGCACGTGCCTGTAATTGTGCTAATGAGGCACTTGGTAACCAATTCATTTTGTTTCCTTTTTTGAGCGCAAGCTTGATAGTAATGAGACTCATAAATAGTGCTTTAAAAACATTAAAAAGGAAACAATTATAAGAAAGATTAAAGCGATTAACGTTTATCAACATGGCTTGATTTTGATCTTGCCATTCATAAAAACAAGCTCATAAATTTTACGAAAAAGATATTACCAAGCACACACTTTTATAAACAATTTAAACTCATTTATTAGGTTTTTTAAGACGTATTTTTAATACATTGTTTTTATATTAATTTCACGTTAATTAACCATGTTTCGATCAATGTTTTTAAGGATCAAACTGATAGACTGATTTTCGAACAAATATTTCATTTTGTTGGAGAGTTTTATGCAGATAATCAAAACAGACGTTGCAATTATTGGTGCAGGCGGTTCAGGGTTAAGAGCGGCCATCGAAATTGCAGAAAATCACCCCCAACTTGAGATAGCCCTGATCTCAAAAGTTTATCCCATGCGCAGTCACACCGTTGCCGCAGAAGGTGGCGCTGCCGGTGTCGTTCAAGATAGTGATTCATTAGATCAACATTTCGATGACACTGTCTCTGGCGGAGACTGGTTATGTGAACAAGATGTGGTGCAATACTTTGTTGAAAATGCAGCCAAGCAATTAACACAATTAGAGCATTGGGGTTGCCCTTGGAGCCGCAAAGAAGACGGTAGCATTAACGTACGTGCCTTCGGCGGTATGAAAAAAGAACGCACTTGGTTCGCTGCCGATAAAAGCGGGTTTCATATTCTTCATACGCTTTTTCAAACTTCCATTAAACATCCTAAGATCACACGATTCGATGAACACTTTTGTCTAGATTTAATTGTTGAAGATAACAAAATACAAGGCGTTGTGATTTTAGATATCTCAGAAGGCGAAGCGAAACTTATTCAAGCTAAATCAGTGATCATGGCCACTGGTGGTGCAGCACGTGTTTATACTTATAATACCAACGGTGGCATAGTAACTGGTGATGGAATGTCACTAGCCTACCGCCATGGTGTGGCATTACGTGATATGGAGTTTATACAATACCATCCAACAGGCTTACCTGGTTCTGGCATCTTAATGACCGAAGGTTGTCGTGGTGAGGGAGGTGTATTAATCAATAAAGATGGTTACCGTTATCTTCAAGATTATGGGCTTGGACCTGAGACACCGATTGGTCAGCCTAAAAATAAACATATGGAGCTCGGTCCGCGCGATAAAATTAGCCAATGTTTTTGGCAAGAACAACAAAAAGGTAATGTGATCAGTGGTGATCGAGGTGATGTGGTGCATTTAGATCTACGCCACTTAGGTGAAGCGAAAATCAACGAACGTTTGCCTTTCATTAGAGAACTTGCTAAAGCTTATGTTGGTGTTGACCCAGTGCACGAACCGATTCCAGTACGCCCAACCGTGCATTATACCATGGGTGGCATTGCTACCGACGCCAAAACAGCCACTAGCTTAACGGGTTTATATGCGATTGGAGAATGTGCATCGGTAGGATTACACGGCGCTAATCGTTTAGGCTCAAACTCTTTAAGTGAACTCGCGGTATTTGGCCAATTAGCAGGCCAACAGGCAGCGCAGTATGCACAACAAACCACACACCAAGATATCGCCCCACTACGCGAACAAGCAGAGCAAGTCATTGCCCGCACCGAAGCATTATTAAACAGTAATGGCACAGAAAAAATGGCAGATATTCGCCAAGAAATGGGCGACTGTATGGAGCAAGGTGTTGGGATTTACCGAACACAGGAATCAATGCAGCAAACTATTGATAAATTAGCGGAGTTAAAAGAACGCTACAAACACATTCAAATCAATGATAAATCCAGTGTATTCAATACTGAATTTTTATATGCGATTGAACTAGGCTACTTATTAGATACCGCAGAAGCAATGGCGCATAGTGCGATTTTACGCCAAGAGTCACGCGGCTCACATCAACGAATTGATGACTTCCAAACCCGTGATGACATCAACTTTTTAAAACATTCACTAGCTTATTACCAAGCAGATAAAGCACCGGTGATTAAATATGCAGATGTCACTATCACCAAAAGCCAACCAGCAGAACGAGTGTATGGTGCAGCTTCTGAAGCGAAGGAGAAATGATTATGTCAGCGCAAACTATGCCTACTCAACAAGCAGTGTCAGATAAAGTAATAGAAGTCGAGATCCTTCGTTATCGTCCAGAGCAAGATGAAAAGCCATTTCCACAATTGTTTGAAGTGCCTTATAGCCCTGATATGTCAATCTTAGAGGCACTGCAATATATTAAAGATCATCTTGATAGTACCGTCAGTTTTAGATGGTCATGCCGAATGGCAATTTGTGGCAGTTGTGGGTTAATGGTTAACAATGTCCCTAAACTCGGCTGTAAAGCTTTCCTACGAGACTATTATCCACAAAAAATAAAACTTGAAGCATTAGCTAACTTTCCTATCGAGCGTGATTTAGTAGTCGATATGGGTGACTTCATTAAAAAGTTAGAAGAGATTAAACCTTATATTATTCCTGCAACTGATGATAAATGCTTGTCGGAAGGTACTTACAAACAAACCCCAGAACAAATGGAAAAATATAAACAATACTCGATGTGTATCAATTGTGGCTTATGTTATGCAGCATGCCCTCAGTATGGCCTTGATAGTAAGTTCACCGGTCCTGCGGCACTCGCATTATTAGCGCGATATAACCGAGATAGCCGTGATGCAGGTAGCGCTGAACGTATGAAAATAGTCAATCAAGAAGAAGGTGTATGGTCTTGTACGTTTGTTGGTTATTGTTCCGTGGTTTGCCCTAAAGGCGTGGACCCTGCAGCGGCTATCCAGCTATTAAAAGTGGAAAGTAGTAAAGATTACTTAATTGGTATGTTTAAACCGGACTAAAGACACGATACAAAACATTGATCAGGTCATAGCAAACTATTTATATCGACTCGTATTAATATTCATGCCGATCACAGTAAGTTTGCTATCAGTTATTTTGGAGTAAGTAAAATGAGTAAACGTAAACCGTATCAACGTGAAATGAACAATGACTGGTGGTTAAAGAATGCCTTCTATAGCAAATATATGATCCGCGAAGGCAGCAGTATTTTAATTACTGTATACAGCCTTATTTTAGCTTGGGGAGTGTTTCGCTTGAGCCAAGGTGAAGAGGCATTCAACGCATGGTTAAGTGCCTTACAACACCCTATTTCAATCATATTCCATTTATTGGTTTTATTGATTGCCCTTTACCACACCATTACTTGGTTCTCATTAGCGCCTAAAGCCGTGGATCTCTACATCAAAGGTAAACCACTCGATGCAAAATTCATTGTTGCGGGTCATTACATTTCATTCATTATTGTCACTATCTTTTGCCTAGTGCTGATCATGCTCTAGAGGGGGTTTCATGAACGCTCAACAAACAACAACGAATCAATTACCAGAGAAAAAATATATTCGCTCCCATGAACCGATATTTTGGGGATTATTTGGCGCGGGAGGCATGTTAACGGCCTTCTTAACACCTGTGATGGTATTAGTCACAGGGCTATTAATACCACTAGGACTGATTGATGCTGAGCATCTAAGCTATGAAAAACTGCATCAGTTTGTAAGCAGTTGGTATGGCGCACCAATCGTATTGGTATTAGTGGCACTACCTTTGTGGCATACCCTACACCGTATCTTCCATTCATTACATGACCTAGGTATTAAACGTGGTCGAGATTGGCAACAGGTAATTTGTTATGGGTTTGCATTTGCGGTCAGTGTATTTGTTTTTACTTTATTATTACAAATGCTCAGTCTGTAATACTATTTAATAGTGTTTAATTTGGGCTTATTATTACTTTAATTAAAGCTATAAAAAAACCAGCAGATGCTGGTTTTTTTGTTTAAACGTAGTATGAACAACGCTAAATATTCAATACATTCAATCGCTTATTTTTTAACACGACCAACGTATTCACCGCTACGCGTATCCACTTTAATTGTTTCGCCAATCTGAATGAATAAAGGCACACGTACAACCGCGCCAGTTGACAACGTTGCAGGTTTACCACCAGTTCCAGCCGTATCGCCCTTTAAGCCAGGATCTGTTTCAGTCACTTCTAATTCAACAAAGTTAGGAGGCATAACCGCAATCGGTGAATCATTCCACGTAGTGATAGTACAAATATTTTGTTCTACTAACCATTTGTCCATATCTCCTACTGCATTAACATCTGCAGCGATTTGTTCAAATGTGTTGTTATCCATAAAGTGGAAAAATTCACCGTCGTTGTATAAGTAAGCAAGATCAAAGTCCATTACATCAGCAGATTCTACTGTTTCATTTGACTTAAATGTTTTATCCACTACCTTACCTGAAATAAGTTTGCGGTATTTAACTCGACTGAATGCTTGGCCTTTACCAGGTTTAACATATTCATTTTCCATGATCACACATGGTTCATTATCGAGCATGAATTTTAGCCCGCCTTTAAAATCACTGGTACTATATGTTGCCATTATAACCTCTATTACTAAACTGATAAAAAATGCCCAAAATTATTAACGTGAATAATACCGCTGACTTGCCAACATGGCAAAAGGAACTAGCAGAAGCAGTGAAAAATCCGCAACAACTGTTAGAAATATTGGAGATTGAGCAGGAAAATGACCTAATCAGTCAACTTGCGAGAAAACAATTCCCGATGCTGGTGCCCATGCCCTTTGTAAAGAAGATGCAAAAAGGCAATATTAATGATCCTTTATTAAAGCAAGTATTACCCATTAGCGATGAAGAATTGACTGTTAAGGGATTTACTACCGACCCATTGGTGGAGCAAAATAATCAACAGCAAGGGCTATTACATAAATATAAAAGCCGTGTTTTACTCATTTTAAAAACAGGTTGTGCGGTAAATTGCCGATATTGCTTTAGACGACATTTCCCTTATGCTGAAAATAGCATTAACAAATCAGAGCTAGCTAATATTATTGCTTATATCCAAAATAATCCTGATGTGAATGAAGTCATTCTCAGTGGTGGAGATCCGTTAATGACTAAGGATAAACAGCTATTTGAGTTATTTGATCAACTTGAAGCCTTGCCACAGTTAACACGTTTACGTATACACACTCGTTTACCCGTGGTGATCCCATCTCGTATCACGCAAGGCCTAGTGACTCGTTTACAAAAAAGCCGCTTTAACATCGTTTTGGTATTACATATCAACCACCAGCAAGAGATTGATGCAGACTTTGCAAATGCAATGCAGCGTTGTCATCAGGCAGGCATACACCTATTAAATCAAAGCGTTCTATTAAAAGGTGTGAATGATCACGCAAGTCAATTAGTGGCATTGAGCGAAGCACTATTTTCCGTCAATATCTTGCCTTATTATTTGTTTTTATTAGATAAGGTACAAGGTGCAGCACATTTTGATATTGATGAAATAGATGCACAAAAGCTACATAATGCGATGCAAGTAGAGCTACCCGGTTATTTAGTACCGCGCTTAAGCAGAGAAATTGCAGGACAACAAAGTAAAACGTTAATACATTCGTTATAATAAATAATAACAATGAATTAATAACAATGAATTAATAACAATGAATTAATAACAACGAATTAATCACAACGAATTAATAACACTCAATAAGATCGATTTTGATATCGACAAGTTCACACAGGAGAATCTGATGAGCAAAGAAAACGTACAAGCACAGCTTCAAGAGAATATTAAAATCATTTATCACCGCGCAGTAGATGCAGATAAAGCGCTAGCTGAATTACGTAAACAAAAAACAGCGGGATTTGCTCATATTTTCACTAATGATACGCCGTTTACTAACCACTCAGATACTTTTTTACCCTACGTAGAAGAATTAGCGGCAGACTTACAAGCTATTCAAACGGATAACGAAGAACACTACAAGACCCAATTGCCAGCGATTGTGGTTAAGATTGAATTATTGTTTAAAACGCTAAATGCTTTTAAAGAAAATTTAAAAGCAAAGCAGTAGAATAAGACAGTGACATGCGACCTGAATGCTCGCATGTCATAAAGTGTGTTATGAATTCATGCCATAAACAACCGCTACTCATTATCCTCAATGTCAGGACTGTACACACAAAGTTTATTACGCCCAGTCTGCTTAGCTTGATAAAGTGCTTTATCGGCAAATATCAATTGTTTTGATGCATCTTGAATATCTTCGATTTTTTGCACTTCTACTAACCCGATACTGGTCGTAAAGCTAATTTTTAACTTACCAATAATACAGGGTGTAGAATTAGTCTCTTCAATGATGCGTTGCATTAATATCGTCGCATTATGCTTATTAGTACGTGGCATTAATAATGCAAACTCCTCACCACCAAAACGCGCAAATATATCTGTTTTACGCATTTTTTCAGATACTCGCTTAGTAAACTCAATTAGCACCCTATCTCCGATATCATGACCATGAACATCATTAATATGCTTAAAATGGTCTAAGTCGAACATTGCTAAACAATAAGCCTCTTTGTAGCGTAAATAACGTACATGCTCCTTCAAAAAATTCGCATCAAAATAACGACGATTATAGATATTAGTTAAACCATCATGGGTTGCTAAATGTTTTAATTTTTTATTATTCTCAGATATTTCATGTTCTTTTTTTAACAGCTCATCGATATAACTTTTAACGGCAATAGCCATTTCACTGAACTCATCTTTACCTTTAATTGGGATTTCATGCTGGGTATTATTATATCCTGCGTTAATCACTTTACGGATCAGCTCTACGCGTTTTAAAAATCCAATTTGTAATAAAGCTAAAACCAATGCCGTTGAAAAACAAATAAATAATAGAATATACAAACGCGTTTTACGTACTGCTATTTCTTCTTCTATTTTATGGAGATTAATCAGGAATTTTTTCTGTATTGATAAAATGCTCTTACCGGTGACAGAGGCAATTAAATAACTCAACTGTCTATTATCCAAACGTAATTTTTTGATACGTTCAAGTTGCGCAACATAGCTTGAATAGATAGAAAAAAGCGAATCATCGGCAATAAATAAAGCCGTTAACTGGGCATACTCTTGCTCTGGTATCTTATCTTTAATTTCATTAATCAGTGCGCTGACATCATCCAACTTCACCGTTTGTTCTATGGCTAAATTTTTATTATTCATAGGGTTAAAAAGAGATAGGATATTTTCAGTCGTACTCACTAACGTATGGTCACCTTGCTGCATTTTTTGATGCTTGTAGGCTTCTACTTTTGTATATTGGATATAAAAATCATCGGCTATATCATACTTATTCAACATCGCAGCCAAGGTATCATCAGTCTGCTCATACAGACTACGTTTCAGTTTATCTAAGTCTTGGTAATTATCGGTTGCATCAGCAATTTTTTTAAATAATTTTTCCGTCCATTGTTTTTTATCCGTGACATGCAAAACATCCCATTGCAGATCATTTTTATTTTCAGCCAAAAACATACCACTGGTAGTTCTTAACATCTCATTAGCTTGGCCTTTTAACTCTGTTATATCGAGTAGTGTTTCAAAGTGATCATCTTTTACTTTTTGATAATCCTCTTTGAACTCTTGCAGCGAGAGAATGCCAGAAACCCCAACAATGCCACTCATTGCAGCTAAAACGATGGTCAAGGTAATGACGCGTAAACTTAGTCTGTCTCGTATGCGTACCATATTATTATTGCACTACTACATTCATGGTCTTACTTCTCCAAGAAATTTGTGAAAAAATCAGAGCCGGTAATGGCTCATCTATCCAATATCCCTGCAAACGACTATCCCAAATACCTGTTTTCGGCAACATCATTAAAAAAACACTAGCGGCATCTTCAATTAATAACCTTTGTGCCTTTTTCAGCAGAGGGTTGCGCTGTAACTGCTGCGTTGTTTGCATTAACTTTTTCATAAGCTGCTTATATTCAACATTACTATAATTAAAATAATAATTGTCTTTAGCAAAAATCTCTAAGTCATTCGCTTCCGTATGTGCAACGACTGACAAATCATAGTCTTTGTCAATATACACTCTTTTTGTCCATTCCTCCCAAGTCAACGACTCCACAGTCACTGGAATATTAATCTGTTCTAACATTTGTGGAATATATACCCCTATGTAACGTGCGTAGGTGGTTGGTGGAATAATTAAACGTAATGGTTTTATCGCTACTTTATTGCCTCCCATTAACGATTTTGCTTTATCTAAATTGAATGAATACCCTTCAGACAAATGTAAACTAGCTTCGTGAGAAGCAGGAAAAAAACTACTAATCAATTCACTTTCACCAAAATACAAATTAGATTTTATTTTATTTTTATCTATCGCATAACTAATGGCTTTGCGGATCGGCAAAGAAGCTAACATTTTATTAGCATGATTAAAGGCGATAATAATTTCACCTTGCGTCTGCCCAAACACTTGCTGATAACGAGATTGTGTACTCAAGGTCTGTAAAAAATTAATTTCCGACATATTGTCATAACCATCAATTGTACTCTGCGCTAATAACTCAACGACTTCTGAGCGTGTAGGCGCAAAAGTAATAAGCACTTGTTTGATGGAGGGTAAGGTTTGCCAATAATTAGGGTTAGCCCTAAGCTTTAGAAAATTTCCTTTTTCCCATTCCTGAAAAATATAAGGTCCAGTCCCCGTTGGTTTTTGGCTATTAGTCGAATAACTCGTTGGCTCTTGAATTACCGCACAACCCAAACCTAAGTTAAACAAAAAATGGATGTCTGGCCATTGCAGTTGCACCTCTACTTCATTGTCATTATTTACAGTAATAGTATTGATATGCGTAAATTTATGCTTGATGGAGTTTTTACTATCCTTACTCGTTAGACGTAATAAAGAGGATCGAACAATATCAGCAGTAAGCAAAACACCATTATGAAAATACACATTCTCATGCAATAGAAAGGTATAAGTTAAGCCATCATCACTGACCACCCAACTTTTTGCCAAACTAGGTAAAACTTGCCCTTTCTGATTAATCTGAGTTAAGCCTTCAAAAATATTTTGATAGGTAATACGTTGAATAACGGCGGAAGCATCTGTGGTCGGATCTAATGAAGTAGGCTCTAAAGTCAGGCCTATATGTAATTTTTCAGGATCGATAATCGACTGTTCATTTTCAATTGCAAAAGCAAAACTAGTCATTAATAAATAAAAACAAAGTACAGAAGAAAACAGATGAAAAAAGGTTAACTTACGAAAAAAATCATGCCGGGCCATATATACGCTCAATCTGAAAAAGGTTAACGCAATTGACTACATCAACAATAAATAAAAACAGCCCTATATTAACTCATATTATGCAAGAAATATAAACAGATTCGATGCAATAGAAGAAAGTAGATAGTCAAAATTCGTGTTACGTTACAGTTTTATGACAACATTAATTTAATTGATAAAAGTATTGTGAATTATTTCTTTAAAAAGCAATAAAAAAATACTCCTGCCAGGATTGACAGGGCTTCAGGAGAGGTAAGGAAAATGAGAAAGCTATACTCAATAAATTAGTTATAGGCTAACTAGCAGAGTTATTTACAGGGGCTTATTTACAGGGGCTTATTTACAGATTCTTATTAACAGGGGCGAGCGAAAATCCCAGCATTCATCAAATGACTGGAATCTACATTCCGGACACCACCTTAAATTACCTTACCTTAAACGACCTTACTTTCGGCAGCTTCGCTTTCTACCGCAGGCTCAGGGTTTCTAAATTTTTCAAATCCTTCTAGAATGAATGACATGGTTAGGTCGATATCTTGTTCAACATCGCCCTCTAGCACCGACAATGCTTTTAAGATATCTTTTGCTTCGCCAATTCCTTCCTCAACACCTTCTAACATTAAATCAGCAAACGTATCACGAGCCTGCTGTGGATCTAATTCTGGATGTTGCTCTTGATAAGCATTAAAAAAATTAGTACTAAAAGTCACAATACGTTCTGCCGTTGCCTCGGGACTAAAGTCGACTTCAGACTCATAACTTTGTTGCAGTGATTGAGCTGGCTCAATCTCTTTTAATGCATCATTAATACCTTGTAATGCGGTTTTTAAAACAAGGGCTAAGGGTTGATCTTTGATACTACTACTCGTCTTATTAGACTGATCAATGGCACTTTGTAATATCGCTGCATTGAGCTGCTTTTTATTAATTTGTTGTAAGCTTTCAGTACTAGCCGGTTCATTGTTAGCCGCTACAGATTCATTTTTAGGGTTTTTATCACTCTGTTCAACTTCAACATAAGCTTGACGCGAATTAATTTGCATAGACACCTTCATCAATCTAAATAATGTAAAGCGTTATCGGCACAACACGCTAAAACTGAAGAAAAAATAAGCATTTTTTTGAAAGCTGCAAGCCAGTTCATAAAAATAAGAAAAGAAAACTAATATTTGATAATATCCCGCCCTTATACATCACCCTATTGCGTGTTAATTATTTAAAAGGATCGGCGCAATCTATTAAAAAGGTATCTTTATGTTAACGCTACTTAACGCCATCAATGGTTTATTATGGGGACAAATCCTCGTTTATTTACTGATCGGTACAGGGGTTTACTTCACTATACGATTAGGTTTTATCCAATTCCGTCATTTCTTTCATACCTTCACTGTCATGAAAGGCAGCCGTAAATCAGACAAAGAAGGTATTTCTTCTTTTCAAGCATTATCAACCAGTTTAGCCGCACGTGTGGGAACAGGTAACTTAGCAGGTGTTGCAATCGCGATCACTGTTGGTGGTCCCGGTGCTATTTTTTGGATGTGGGTGATCGCCTTATTGGGGATGGCAACCAGTTTCGCCGAAAGTACACTCGCTCAAGCTTATAAAGTGCACGATGAAGATGGCAACTTTCGAGGTGGGCCAGCTTATTATATGGAACGAGGGTTAAATGCACGTTGGATGGGTAGCCTATTTGCTATTTTCCTCATTATTGCCTTTGGTTTAGTCTTTAACGCCGTACAAGCAAACTCTATCACCGCCGCATTACATGAATCATTCCAGTTTGATAAATTAACAGTTGGTATCGTCTTAGCCATTATTTCTGGTGCGGTTATTTTTACCGGTATTCGTGGTATTGCTAAAGTAGCAGAAAGAATTGTACCTGCGATGGCTTTTGTATACTTATTGATCGCATTGTTTGTTGTGGTGACTAATATAACTCAGTTACCTGCAATCATTGGTCTCATTATCGACTCTGCTTTTGGATGGCAGGAAGCGGCAGGTGGTGCTTTTGGTGCAATGATCATGACCGGTGTACAACGTGGTTTATTCTCTAATGAAGCGGGTATGGGTAGTGCAGCTAATGCAGCAGCAACCGCATCTCCTTACCCACCACACCCAGCATCACAAGGTTATGTACAAATGTTAGGTGTGTTTATCGACACCATCATCATTTGTACAGCAACGGCATCAATCATCCTATTATCAGGTGGATTAGAATCATTCACTGGCATGGGTGGCGTAGAAATAACACAACGCGCGCTGGATATACAAGTAGGTGATTGGGGTGGTTCGTTTGTGGCCATTGCTTTATTGTTCTTTGCCTTTACTTCTATTATTGCGAATTACTCTTACGCAGAAACCAACCTTGTATTTTTACAGCATAAAAATACACGCGGTTTGATTGTTTTACGTATTACGGTATTGGCCATGATCCTATTTGGTGCGACGCAAAGTAATAGCGTTATTTGGTCTTTAGCAGATGTTTCAATGGGGTTAATGGCAATCGTCAACTTGATTGCTATTCTATTGCTTTCAAATGAAGTGATTAAATTAGCAAAAGATTACAACCAGCAACTTGATGCCGGAAAAATACCTACTTTTGATCGCACTAAACTGCCTGAATTAGATAAAAAAATCGAACCAGGTGTTTGGGAAGTAAAAAAATAAAGTAGCTTTTATGGCAGATACAAGGCTATAACAAGCTCAAATCTATAACAGCTCCAAAATAAGTCCTTATTTTGGAGCTGTTTATTTTCTCTCTCAGTACTTTTAACTCCCTCCTTCAATGAATACTTTTCTCGCACTGCCACTCAAACTGTAAATAAACTTTACTAATAACTTTCAAGTATAAAAGATAAAACCAATAGTAAAAATTATAAATTGACTTGGATCGGGATAACTAAACAATTAGAGATAATATGAATTGATCTTTTTTTTCGATAGTCCACACTGAAAGTCATGATATTTTAAATACTATTAGCATTAGCCTGAAAGGAGAAAAAATGTACCCAAATCTTAAAGATGTCGGCATCCGTAATCCAGAGAATATCAAACGCTATTCATTACGTCAGGAAGGTGAAAAAGATATTTTAAAAGTATATTTCCGTAAACATAGCGGTATGTTAATCGGTCGAAGCAGTAAATTTAAATTTCAGCGCCAAGTTAAAAGAGTGAGTGGAGGCCAGAATACAGAAAGGTTTACTGACTTATCTGAAATCAATCCAACATTACATAAAATTATTCAAGAGCTAGATAGCCTTAGCCTACAAGAGAGTTCAGAAAAAGAGCTTAAACAACAAATTTTGTCGGATCTAAAACATTTACAATTAGTGGTAGATAGCAAAATATCAGAGATTGAGAAAAAAATAGAAAAGCTATAAACCTTACGTAAAAATAACGTAACTACTCAGCCCCCATTAAAACTGAGTGCTTTTTACCAAAATAAAAACGTAAATGCTCAGGGCTAAGCTATTTATGCTTAGTTCAAGGCGAAAAAGCGCAGTTTAGTGGTTTAAATGAGCATTTTTCAACGAAGAAATAGGCTTAAATAGCAACGGCCTGAGTAGTTACAAAATAACAAAGCAACAACTTATTGCTACACAGTCTTAACGCTAAAAACCACAAGCGACGCTTATCCCGTCGCTTTTTTATTGCCTACTCCCTTTTAATCAACACTCAATTTGTTAAATGACTTTTATAGCTTGTGAGCTAGCCCTAAAATTAACACCCTGCCGACCTAGTCATATTGTAATTAAGTAATACAAATGATATAAAATACAGACTATGAAGTGTTGAATAACTCTCACACTTGCAATACAACCAATACTAATGAGTGATAAAACGGTGAAATCATTACAAATGAATGATTTACCTTATTTCAGCTCAATATTTTAGCTCAACGCGATTAACCTGCGAGATAATAAAGCGACTTAAAAGCATTGGCATTATTTAACATACCTTGCTCAGCACAGTAAATAAGTGACATTGAACGAGGCTATTACATAGATTTATTAATTTCATAAATTAGAGGTATTAAATGTCTAACAAGTCTTTTGATGCAATAAAAGCGATCAAACTAGAGAATGACAAGTCTGCTGGCAATCTACTTGATGTAATGCCAGTTCAAGTTCAAAAAGCAGATATTGACCTGTCTTTCCTTGATAATTTAAGTGTTGAGCACCCTCGTCTATTAGTTCAAAGCAAAGACCTTCCAGCATTCAGAACTAAACTTAAAAATGACGCTGGTTACTGTAAATTTGATGCATTCCTGAATAACTCAACAAACAAGTTCCTAGAGACAACACCCTATTCAGAGCCAAAAGCTTATCCGGAAGAAACCGTAGGCAAGGCCTCTTTATGGCGTCCTTACTGGCGTCAAATGTACGTTAGCTGTCAAGAAGCGTTCAATGCAACCCGCAATCTTTCAATTGCTGGTGTAGTGTTAGAAGACCAAGCGATGATCGCAAAAGCAAAAGCGTGGACATTACAATTAGCTTCTTACGCCCCTGAAGGTGTAACGTCTCGCGGTTATAACGATGAAGCGGCATTCCGTGTTATCGCAGCAATGGCTTGGGGTTATGACTGGCTACACGCTTACTTCTCAGAAGAAGAGCGTGAAATTGTAAAAGCGGCATTAATTGTGCGTTTAGAAGAGATCATGCATCACCTCCAAGTCACCGTTGACCTATTGGCGAACCCACTAAATAGTCACGGTGTGCGTAGTATCAGTTCAGCAGTTATTCCTACTTGTATTGCGCTTTACAATGAATACCCTAAAGCGCGCGAGTATATTGAATACGGTATTGAATATTACGCAGTGCATTACCCACCATGGGGCGGCAAAGATGGCGCATGGGCAGAAGGCCCTGATTACTGGAACACGCAAATGGCATTCCTCGGTGAGTCTTTTGATTTACTGAAAAGCTACACCTCTATCAATATGTTTAATAAAGAGTTCTATAAAAATACCGGTGATTTCCCGCTGTATTGCATGCCTGTTCACTCAAAACGAGCAAGCTTTTGTGACCAATCAAGTATTGGCGATTTCCCAGGCCTTAAACTCGCTTACAACATCAAACATTTTGCCGGTGTTAACAACAAACCTGAGTACATCTGGTACTACAACCAATTAAAAGCACGTGATACTGAAGCGCATACTAAATTCTACAACTTTGGTTGGTGGGACTTTGGTTACGATGACCTACGTTTTGATTACCTATGGAATGACATGCCTGAGGTTAAACCTTCAGATAAACCATTACTTAAAGTATTCCCAACCACAGGCTGGGCAGCATTTCACTGTAACATGACTAACCGTGAAGAACACATTCACATGGTTTATAAATGTAGTCCATTTGGTTCTATCAGCCATTCACACGGTGACCAAAATGCTTACACATTACATGCCTTTGGCGATACTTTAGCCGCAATCACAGGTTATTACGGTGGTTTTGGTGTTGATATGCATATCAAATGGCGTCGTCGTACCTTTTCTAAAAACTTACCGCTATTTGGTGGTAAAGGTCAGTACGCAGAAAACACTACCACTAAGTTTGAAGGTGTTCACCAAGATCGTTACTGTGTTGAAGCAGGCGGAAAAATAAGTGATTACGATACAGAATCTGACGTATTATTTGTGGAAGGCGATGCATCAACATCGTACCAATTCCATAACCCTGATTTAGAATCTTACAAACGTAAAATTTGGTTTGCTAAAGGTAAAGTCTTTGTAATGCGTGATACCGCGACGTTAACAACAGAGCAAGATCTGACTTGGTTATTACACACCACATTCAAAACAGAAACGGCTCAAGACTCATTCCAAATCATCGGTGACATCGCGCTATTAGACGTGTCATTTATCAATGAGAGTAAGAATGATCTTTTATCCATTGAAAATGTTGAAGGCTTTGGAGAAGTTGACCCTTCTGAATTTGCAGACCTTGAAGTTCACCGCCATGTTGAAGCTAAATTTAAAGCGAAGAAAGAGCATAATATTTTAACGCTGTTAGTGCCAAGCAAAATCAATGGTCCTAAAACGGATGTTAGCTATAAATTAGTGGGTAATACATTAGAGCTAACAATTGATGGCGAAGTAGTGACTATCGAACTTTAATCACTGCTGTTAAGTAACGATTAAAAAGGCCATCTATAGCGATATAGGTGGCCTTTTTTTCTGTCGCAACAACTGGTGTTTTTGGATTTAGTTTGTATTTTAGTAAAGTAAGATTCGTCTACGCTCATTGAGGCTGTTTGATATTTATTAACTTTGGTTTCGCCCTGTCGGCGACTCTACTTTTTCTTACCAGAAGAATAAAGTAGGCAAAAAGACTGGCACCGAGTCGCTTTCTTATCCAAACAATCAACGCATTTTAAACGTACCGTTTATATGATGTCTTCTACACTGAGCTAATAACGGCAAAGGGCACGCAGAGCTTAGCCCGCTCATATAACTATGCTGTCGCATAAATCGCTCCATGCACTAGTCTCAACTAACCCAAACATCCTGTTTGGTTTTACTAAAATGAATTAATTGCTTGAGGAAACTCAACGATGAGGAGTCGTAGTCGCATTGAGTTTCGTCTTATCTCAATTTTTCCAACTATCTTCTTTTTCAACTATCTTCCTCAATGAGTAAGGGTTAAAATCCGCACGCTAATTTAACTTAGCAATTCTCAGGGCGGGGCGAAATTCCCCACCGGCGGTAAACCTAATAGGTGAGCCCGCGAGCGCTTTATTGATTATTTAACGTAGTAATAGTAGCAATAAAGGTCAGCAGATCTGGTTTAATTCCAGAGCCGACGGTTAAAGTCCGGATGAAAGAGAAACCAAAGTGCTGCATGTGTAGTGCTAATTTACATCATCTAATAATTGGATGATGTGATTCTCAATGCCCTGATTCTGGTAACTATTCAAAGGAAATACCATGAGTCAGTCTCTATTAAGTTTATTCGGTGATGCACATTCTCGTGTATTAAATGCCATTCAATCAATCCAAAACGGTTCAGGTGTGTTAGTTGTAGATGATGAAGACAGGGAAAATGAAGGTGACTTTATTTTTGCTGCTGAAACATTAACAACCCCACAAATGGCGATGATGATCCGTGAAGGCAGTGGTATAGTGTGTTTATGCTTACCTACAAAAACCACGCAAAAGCTTCAACTTCCCCAAATGGTCAGCAACAACACTAGCCAAAATACCACCGCTTATACTGTCAGTATTGAAGCAAAGCATGGTGTGACAACAGGCGTTTCAGCTGCAGACCGTGTGACTACTATTAAAGCCGCAGTCGCACCCAATGCAACAGCAGATGATCTATCTCGACCAGGTCATGTTTTCCCGCTACAAGCCGTTGCAGGCGGTGTATTAGTGCGAAGAGGACATACGGAAGCTGCAGTTGATTTAGCAACATTAGCAGGGTTTGCTCCCGCAGGTGTGATTTGTGAGTTAAGCAATGAAGATGGCTCAATGGCACGTTTACCAGAAGTGGTGAAGTTTGCGCAACAGCATGATATTCCAGTAATGAGTATTGATGATTTAGTGAATTATCTTCAAGCTGAGCAAGTAGCTTAGTTTTGGGTTTAGTTTTAGGTCGCTAAAAGGTCTAAAGCTGAAATAGGTGATAAATTAGTGGGCTGTCTATAGAAATATAGATGGCCTTTTTGTTGTCGCAACAACAGTGTGCTTTTTTCAAATTTAGGTCCTATTTAATTAGCATCAGAACTCGTCTGCGCTCAACTTAGCTTAATGAATAATTGTAATTTGGTGTTCCGCCCTGTCGGCGTGTTCATTTTCTTTATACGAACAAAGAAAACAGAACCAAAAGAAACTCGCCCATATCGTTTTTTTAATCTGAATCAATAACTGCCTTCTTAACACACCGTTCATACGCCACATCCCTGTGGCGATCTGAACTAGCAACGCCTGTTCATAACACAATACTGTCGTATAATTCGCTGCCTTACCTTGCTAAAGGCAGTGATTGATTCAGAAAAAAATGGGAAATTGATGTAGCCGCATTGCTTGTCGAATAACAGGCGCTTAAAACTAGGTTAACGCTAAATAAATTAACGTTATTTTGCCTTTCCGTTGTTAATACCAAATTATTCTATATATCAACATGATTAATATTTGACTTTTGTCTATTGGTCACTTTAATTGTTTGATTTATAGTTGCAGCAACGTATCGTTGAAAGAATTTTTAACAAATTAACATATTCCGTATTTCTGGCAAAATCTGGAATTATTCTACTTAATCGTGCTGTATAAGCCTAAAAAGGAGTTACGATGAAATTTACTATTTTAATAATTTTAAGTCTTTTATTGTTAGGGTGTGCAACACCAGTAAGTCACACCAATATAGCCTTGTCTACGTACGATAAAGATACTGAGTATGGTATAGAAAAACGAGATGATGGCTTTGGAGTTACAGTTTACTATTCTAGATACCAATTTATTCCAGAAAGCGATGCAGTGGCTACTGCTTGTAAAAGTCAACTAACTGCCATTGCTTGGGAACACTCAGATAAAATAGGTAAAGAAATTCAACCTATGAATGAGCAACGTATTCGTATTTCTATGGGGCGTAATGGTTTTTCTGGTATCACTTCATGCCAAGCAGATGCTGTTGTAAAGTGGAAGTAGGCTTATAACAAGGACTTTAAATCGGACAAAAAATAGTTTGGTTTTTTCGTTCCTCACACAATAATAACCAACTATTTTAGGCCACTTAACGTGATGCTATCTTACCCTGGAGAGTTTCATGGATATTAATCAAAATATTCTGATTAGCGTTCTTAGTGGGTAATTACAAGTGCTTTAATATTCTTATGTATAAGTATATTTAGGAATACTATAAAGTATGTTTTTCTGAAAAAAGAGAAATTCTACAGCCTCGTTAACCCCGTTAATTTATCGTAGACGTTGGGAATCAATTTTCAAAAGGGATTTACATGGATGCAAAAAGTTGGGCTGTATTAATATCAATGTCCGCATTTATTTTGTCACTATTCAGTATATTTAAAACCCATATTTGGAATTCGTTTAAATTTAATTGTCGCTTAGTTTCGTTTAGTTGGAAAATTGAAAACGATGATAACTTCTGCGAGAGTAAATTTTTCATTTCATGCTCAGGGAATAAAAATCTATATATTGATAAGCTCTTTATAAACAAAGGCAATGACACTTCCATTAACGTTGAAAGTAAAAGAGTAGATATACAAAAGCTTTTAAAACCTGGTGAAATTGAAGAATTTATTTGTAAAACTGATACTTCAATATTTTCTCATAATCAAACCTATTCATTTATTTTCACGCTGATTTCTGTAGACACAGATCAATTTCATTGTTGTCTAAAAATGACGACAAAAAAACAAGAGAATAACAACCTAATTGTGTTTGCTAAAAGCCTAGGAAGTGGAAACTTTAGTCTTAATTCGTTTAGCTTCTTTCGACTGAATAAAGTCCGTCAAAGTAGATCGTTGCGTAGGAAAAACTAACAAGGCGTTGAAATCAGATGCTAAAACAGAGCGTTGAGGCTGTAGAATAACTCGGTTTTTATAAAAGGGCCAAACCTTGCTTTTTGACTTTTAAAAAACTTTCCACCAAATCCCAAGAAAAACGATGCTTAATGTGGCTACAACTTCCCCACCGTAAAGCTTTCCCAAGCGATAAATGACTTTCAGCAACAGCAAACAGGACGTTTGCTGTAAGTTCATTCAGCACATGGATGTGCTGTATGAACTGGTGCGTTAAGAAAGGCAATTAGCGTTTGGATAAGAAAGTGCTCCGGTGGCCAGTTTCTTTGCATCCTTTCTTTTCTGGTAAAAGAAAGGATGTCGCCGACAGGGCGAAAGCACTGCAAATAAATAGCTAGCTGTCAGGGTGAGCGCAGACGAATCAACATTAAACGATTAAAACCGAGTTTTTCTAATCTATCTAGCCTCCAGCTCCACCACCCTGCAGACGGTTCACCATATAATGAATAGTGAATGTGAATTCATAAATCCTTTAATGACATCAAACCTTGTCAGGCTAAAAACGCATTACTGATCGCTATATTGATCCCTTTGATCTTCGAACTACGACAAGGTCTTCTACTTGTACTTTTTATAAACCCACTGGCACAAGAAATAGCTAAATATTCACTGACACCCAGTTTGATCAATGATCTCAATTTCGTCCTTGGTTTACGCCATTACCGCCCCACTTCTTGATGAGAAAAACATTCACAGTCGGCGGCGGATCCAATGATCAGCTCAATCGTTAATTGGCAACCCTTGGCGATCAGAAAATAATTTCCCTATCCTCGTAAATACAGATTGAGTTTGTAGAGCTGTTTTCTCGTTACTATCCCACATTAACAAGCTTAGTTAACGCTCGCGTGTTAAGCCGATCTCCCCAGATAAGAGCATGTACTTTCTTTGCACTGCATCATTTACGGTGGTCATTAGATCACATGGTTTCATTGTCTTGTGCCGACTCACTTCTAGCCTACGCCTCATATGATGCTCTTGTTCATCAGCTCCCCTCTTTATTCACAAGGATGCTAGCAGACTCCACTAGCCTCATCCTCACGGATAAGCCCTTGCCATTCGCTAGTAGTTAGCGTTTAATCACCTAAGTGATTAAATGGTGACCTTCCTACAGAAGACTTTCATCTCATTAGTCCATGCTGGACGTACAAAAGTGCATCAAATCGCAACAAAAACAGTTAATTAGATTCCATTTTGATTAACATTATAACCCACAATGTTTGTCCGTTTGTGCGGGCGTTATATACTAGGAGGTAATTTGAAAAAGTTGTTTTATTTGATCATTTGTTTCACCGTCATTTCAGGGTGTTCTATGCTGCCTAAATCCAGTTTTGTTTACTACAAAAGTTTGGAACCATCATCATGTAACTTAGTTGTTGGGCTATCACAAGAAGGTAATCAGCTTGTATACAAAGTTAAAACAAATGCTCGATCGGCTAAAGGCACTTTTATGAAAAAGGGCCAACAAATTGTATTCTCCGGGTTGCATGCCTCAGAATCGCCACGTAATTCAAAAATCGAAGTAAGTGCGTTGCAGCAAGGTGATACCTTAACAATTCAAAATTACGGTAATAGCATGAATTCATTCACGCTTTTCTCTGAGTGCGAAAGCAAGTATCTCTCTCTAGTTAAAACTCGCACATAATATAAGAGCTTTCAAGATGGGCAAGTTAGTTGACTGCTGTTTGTGCCTCGCACATTTTAACCAACTGCAATTAACAACTTAAAACGACGCAGGCCTTCAGAAGTCAGTGCGGATAAACTCATATCATCACATAAACATTGGTTAAATACAGATGCAGTAAAACAAGTGATTTAGACACCTATTGGAAGTAAATCAGATCTTCCTAAAGAAATGCTTCAATTTAAAGAAATGCATTCTTCATTTTCTCGTTTATCAGTATTTTATGGTCTGATATTTGTTGTAATTAAAGGTTACATTGAACTTAATTTTGTAAATAAAGGTGTAGATTTACTTTTAACTAATGAAAGCTTTTGTCGATGCATGAGAATATTTAGAAACGCTACATTTCACTATCAAAAACAAGCGATTCCAGAGAAGGCAAAAATAATTCGTTTCCTAAATATAATTGAGAAGTTGCAGGTATGAATAGATGGATGGCTTCAGTAACCAAGCCAGTAAAGGTTACAAGTTTAATTAAAAGTGCTTTGGATAAAGAAGCAGAGAAATTAATAGATAAAATTTTGAAGCCGAGAAGTGTTAAAGTACCTCTTCCAGAAAGCAGCTCTAATTATCTTGTCGATATATATACTAAATGGCATGGGAATTCTTTTTATTTTTGTTCTAAACATAATAGCCCAGGAAAAAATGCAATTTCACCTAGCTTTGAAATTAAATTTGCCAAAATGGTGCATGTAGGCGATGGAAAGTTCAATCTATCTTATATGCGATACAATGATAAATGGCTTGAATTGCACCGAAACCTAACTTTACAAGAATGCCTACATGCAATTGAGCATGAACCCTATTTTATGGTGTAATTTACCTAGTTGGGCAGACAAAGGTATCTAACCTTCCACACTACCGAGCATAAACCTTCGCACAAGACTATTCATTTTCCTTTATGAATAGTGAATATTACCCCTCATTATTATCAGTTTGATCTCTTAAGTCCACTGGGCTTAGCTTGCTGTTTATCAGGAGAGATCATATTATTCATGTCATTATCGTGCTTTGATTATTATCGTAATTTACAGTATTGATGCTTATAAACAGGGGTTAAAAATGAAAAAAAAGACACTATTATGTGCTTCATTGCTTGCACTAACATTTACATTATCAGGCTGTGAATCAGTTTATTACTCGGCCATGGAAAAGGTCGGGCTTCATAAGCGCGATATTCTTATTGACCGTGTTGAAGAAACAAAAGAGTCACAGCTAGAGTCGCAAGAAGAGTTTCAATCCGCACTTGAAGGGCTAACTACACTGATCGACTTTAAAGGTGGCGAACTACAAAAGACTTACGATGCATTAAACGATGATTACCAGTCAAGCCTAAAAGCAGCAAACGAAGTATCAACTAACATTGATAAAGTGGAAGAGGTGGCTAATGCATTATTTGATGAATGGAACGAAGAGCTTGAGCAATATAAAAGTGCATCTTTAAAACGCCAAAGCAGTCAAAAGCTAGCAGAAACAAAGAGTCAATTTAGCACTCTTTTACGCTCTATGCGCAACGCCGAAAGCAAGATGGAGCCGGTATTATCCTCTTTAAACGATAACGTTTTATACTTAAAACATAATTTAAACGCGCAAGCGGTGTCAGAAATCAAAGGTGAATTCACCAATCTAAAACGTGATATTCAACAGCTAATGAACGATATGAATGAATCCATTGCCGAATCAAACAAGTTTATTAAACAAATGAATAGTGCGAGCTAATCATTTAGTTCTTACTATTCATTTAGCTAATGACGTAACCAGTTACTTAACCACGTTAATGAGCCTGCTTAACCGCAGGCTTTTTTATTGTCAGTAATCATGCCTTAGATAACGACATTGTGACCAAAAACTTTATATGAATCAAAGATGAAAGATGGAGTTAAGATGATAAACGTATATTTATTTGATTGGGGTGATACTTTGATGGTTGATTTCCCCGATGCAGTAGGAAAAATGTATGACTGGGAAGTAGTTGAAGCAGTTTCAGGCGCTAAAGAAACGCTTGCAGCTTTGTCTAAAAATGCAAAGATATATATCGCAACAGGTGCCGCAGATTCTACTGAATTAGAAATTCAACAAGCCTTTGAACGCGTCGATTTAAATCAATTTATTTCGGGTTACTTTTGCAAAGCTAATTTAGGTCTATCAAAAGGCACACCTACATTCCTAAATGCAATTCTTAATCAATTAAATATTAGCGCAACTGAAGTAGCAATGGTCGGTGATAACTTCGAGAAAGATATTAAACCCGCGTTATCTGTTGGTATTCAAGCCTTTTGGTTCACCCAGAAAACAATAAACACAATACCAATATCAATACCAATACCAAACAAGGTTAATTTCATTAAACAGTTAACAGAACTTTACGCTAATAAGTAAAATAGCGGGTAAAGCGAAATATTGGTTTGCTGCGTTCAGATGAATAGATGTGAAACTAAAGAGTAAAACTAATACGCTACGCGATTACGCCCATTATTCTTCGCAACATAAAGATTGTCATCGGCTTGGGTAAAGAGTAGTTCCGTTGATTGCCCACACTCACTGTAATTAGAGACGCCAAAACTGCAGGTAACAGATCGCGCTAAAAAGAAAGCATTTGCTTCTTCCCCTTCCTGTACAGAAATATTCGATATTTGCATATCAACGGCGGTGACCTGACTTAAACCGTAGTGTCCCAGCTGTAGTCTATCTTCTATGGTTATGCGTACGCGCTCTGCAACGCAAATCGCCTCTTCTAAGTTACTATTAGGCAGTAAGATGAGAAACTCTTCACCACCAAAACGATAAGCATAATCTGTAGGTCGAATACTCTCCCGAATTAGTTCTCCAAATAAAGTTAACGTATCGTCACCCACACTGTGTCCGAAGTTATCATTGATCACTTTAAACTTATCTAAGTCACACATAATTAATGAAAAATCTGAAACTTCATCGTAATATACTTGGTTTTCGAGGCTGGTTAATTTACGTTGTAAATATTCTTTTTTACGTAGACCCGTCAGTGCATCGATAGAGATATAATGCATGGCATTGAGGTTTTTAGCAGCAAGGTCAAAACGACCATCGGCCATATGCTGATTATGAGAATCAAGAAAGCCGTAATTCATAATATCGCGATAAAAAATATCACATTGCAGTTCAGGGCAATTACGGTTTTTATCTTCTAAACATGTCTGTTTTATAAATACGAGCAAGCTAAAAAAGGGGTACCCAAAGCGGTATCCTTTATCCACTTCCATGGATTCACCTTGGCGGTTTAACACCTCCATTTTTGTTTCTTTCATCCCTGCTTTACTTCTCGCTAGCGTTTATTCTGGCGGCTTATTGTACAGCAATGTACCCAATATGGTTATTTTTAGCACCGACATAGTGCAAATATTATAAAAGTATTAGATCGCGAAATTTTAACTACATAGAAAGCAATGACTTAACAAATATAATTAGTTATTTTTTAAACATTAAAATGGCAAGTTACTACTAGACTCAGCTGTTTACACTGACTTCCAGCGATTTTTAGTTTAATAAAACT
>NZ_JALAAC010000025.1:0-57258 GCF_037546855.1 Vibrio sp. 1-Bac 57
AAAAAAATACAGTTTTATTGCTTTAAAAGTAATGGTGACTTTTTCGTTGTTTCGAATGCGAATAAGTCATTTGAAGGCGAGCTAGAATGGACAGCTAAAACAACCATTAACTTTCAAGGTACAGGTGTTTCTTGGGAGTTACACAAGTAATATAACTTTACAGTGGTTTTAAAGCACTATTCACATACATGGCGGTGTTTAGCGGTACGTTTTATATTCTGTCTGTTTAATATACCAATATCACATCTCAGTTATTACACCCATTAGGTAGCTAAAACCACTGTAGTCGTTAAGCAATAAATCTATAAAAAATAACCTCAATAGCCTTTCTATGAATCAAACATAGGAAGGCTTAAAGTGCATCATAACCATCAACGTTCTAAACAAAATAAAAACTTAAAACTAACTACTAAAAAAACATTCAGGGGAATGCCTATACTTACAAGCCATGGTGCGCTGTGTATTCCATACTTAGATAAAATCTATAATACGATTGAAATAGCTTTAGATAACTCCCCTAGGTTAATGGCTATACGTGTAGACCTAAGGTTTCCTAAGTTAAAAGCGCATCAAGAGTGGGGTAATGTCATTCAGCTGTTTATCCGCTCGTTACAGTCGCAAATCGATTGCACTACCCGAAGAAAGCAAAGGCTTAGGGAAATGGTTCATCCATGTAAAGTTCGCTATGTATGGGTAAAAGAGCGTTCTACATCGATAGCAGATCATTATCACTTGCTGCTACTTTTGAATAAGGACCGATTTAATTGGATAGGTTCAACCAAAAATAAAAGTAATAACTTGAGTTCATTAATAGTTGAGGCGTGGGCCCGTGTGGTGGGTATTGATTACAACGAAGCTATTGGTCTAGTGTTTTTCTCTAAAGATAAGGAAACGAAAAGTGTTGTTATCCATCGACTTGATAGTAGTTCAAATAGCTTTGATGATGACTTTGAAGAATTGTTTAAACACGTGAGCTATTTGGCAAAAGAAAAAACAAAACACTATGGCGAAGGTAGTCGTTGTTTTGGCGCCAGTATTCGATAAGCACAATAGGGGCCATGAGGCCCCTTACTTATCGTTTAGTTAAATCCCATGCTCGCCACTGACTCGCTTTAATATACTCACGCGCATCACGTTTGAGTTGGACTAAAGTAAAGGTATTGGTATGTATACTCCCTGTAATGCAGTAGCTACAAAACTGATGACAGTTTTTACTTAATACAGAATAAGCTTGTTGAGTACCAAGCAGTGCTTCAGCATCGTTAGCAATATCATCAAATCCAACAGAGGTTCCATTAGCATCACAACTTATATAAATGGTTATGGCACTGGTTCCTGCTAAAAACTGGCACACGGAAACAGTTTCAATTAATCCCTTGGCATTTTTATGGATAATTTTATTGTTGCCTAAGTAAATGCCTGAATGCTCAGCAACACCAAAGGCTAAGTCACAGTACACAATGCTCCCTCTAACAGGACCATCGGTTTTCCAAAATAGGTTATGCGCTAAGCTTTTCGATAAGCTGCCTACAACAAAGCTCCCTATTGCGTGATATGGATTCATGTTATTTACTCTCAAATGTGATGATAACGAAACTCAAAAGGGCTCTGAGCTTAATGTTTATAAGGGATTAGCGGTCCCGCCCCCTGAGTAAATGATTAGGTTTAAAGTTCAAGAGAAACGAAGTCCTTATCAACCTCATCTTGAGTGATACCGATATAGCGAAGCGTCACGCCTTCTGAAGTATGGCGAAGCATTTTCATGACACGGCCTATATCTTTTGTGGATTGATAAAGAAAGTAACCTCGGGTCTTTCTCATCGAATGAGTACCTAAAGCGATATTTAGCTCTTGCCCTACTTGTTGAAACGCCATGGACACAGCGCGTCGCGAGATTGGCTGGGGTGGTTTGTTTTTCAGCTGTTGGCATCGGTGGGATTGAAACAAGTAGATGTGGTCAGGATGTTGCTCTCTCAATCTAACAATGTGCTGCTGCGCTTTGGTATTGAGTTGAATGTTGGCGAGCTTTCCGGTTTTACTCTCACGAATAATGACTCGGTCGCCATGAATGTCTTCAAAGCGAATCGACAACAAATCAGAAATCCTCAGTGCTAGGTTTAATCCGATATGCCATACATCGGCCATTTGTGGATGACAACGAATACTCAATAAGTGACCAACCATACGTATGGTGTCATCGTCTTTAATTGCTTGGACTTCAGCCATAGTCTGCTTCCTTTTTTGTCTGTAGAAGGGTGTTTTGGGAAGCACAGAGCAGACGATATTAAAGAACCCTTATACAGCAAGGGATGGAAGCTTCCCGTTTTAACAATATGGGAAGCAGCCTCGTTTTAGCTCTGTGCTGGTGGTTGTGTTGAATATTTGTAATATGAAGTGGAGCGGGACGGTTAGTGGATAGGGTTGCTACGAGTGATGATTAACTGTACTCAACCTGAACTTGGTCGTAGGCGTTCATGTCTACATAAGCTAGAAAGTTACACTCCCACATCTCATATAGCTCGGTTGTTTCTTGCAGGTACATACCAAGCCATCCGCTGAAACGAGCGAAAGCGACGTTGTTAGCAAAATCAAAAGCCAAGTCAGGAACGAGCTCTGGTGTACCGGTTCCCACATAAACAAGGTCAGTGATTTCAATAAGAGCGATATGGCTATCTTTGATATCTACCGTAATAGAGACAGGGTGAAAGCCGCCGTCTTTCGGGTGGTAATTGGTATCTTGAAAACAGATGGTCATTTTTCCTCGGTAATTAACATCATCAATAGAGCGTTTGATTAGGTCTTTCAGTTGATGTGAAGGCTTAGCTCGCTTGCACGCGAACATAGCCAGATTGGCAGCTTGATTCATAGGGACCTCTTTGAAGTAAGTTAGGATTAACGAACGGATGTGATGTTGATTGAGATAGCAGGTTGCGTGGTGAGAGTGTGAGTGATGGCTTTAAGCCAGCTAGCAAGTAAGGCTTGTACTTCTGGCCGCTGTAAGTTGCACTGCTTAATCTCTGGGTGGTAGAACCAACACCCTGCGAAGTTGAAATACAGCGATAACTCTTTTTGTTGCTTACCAGCAACCATCACATCAAAGGTGGCAATAAAGCGAAGTTGCCAAGGTGTTTTGCTTGATGTTCGCTCTAATTGAATTTCGATTGGTTGAAAGCGACTATTGATATCTTTAGAGCGTATGTTTAACGCTACCCGCTCGACTGTATTCGGGATGACGTTTTCAGACATAAGTGCTTCAAGAAAACAATGCATGGGACTAACGAGTTCATCATTTACCCCTGAAATAACAAACTTATTCATACCCACCCCTTTTCTGCAAATGACACACAAGCCTCACCCACAACGATGTGGTCCAACACTCGGATATCCACCAGCTTGAGAGCATCTACTAAACGCTGTGTAATGCGTCTATCTGCTTGAGAGGGCTCAGAAATACCTGAAGGATGGTTATGAGCAAAAACGACGGCAGCAGCGTTATGGTTTAGTGCTGCTTTGAGTACCTCGCGTGGGTAAATAGAGGCAGCATCGATAGTGCCAAAGAACAACTCTTCAAAACTGATCAATTGATGTTGATTATCAAGAAACATCACGGCGAACACTTCGCGGTCATGAGCCCCTAACTTGAGCTTTAAATATTCCTTAACATTAGTTGGGTTAGTGAACGTGCCTTCTCGCTTGTATTTCGCAGCCAGTGCGTCGGCTGCACGCTCTAGCAGTTCATTTAACTCTGAAGTTTTGAATGGGTAATCGTGTTGGTTGTTGGCGTTACGCATAAGAGCTCCTTGGATTATCTGTTTGGTTATGCGTACTGATGAAATATATCTGAGAGCGTTTTGAATCAGGGTGTGAAGGAGAGTATTTCCAGAGACAGGTAAAAAATAACTCTCTTGCCGTTGTTATGTAGCAATCGCAATAGAGCGACGAATGAACAATCAACACAATCAGCTGGTGCAAAGGATGTATCGGCTTTTTAGTCTCTGGAGAGTATAAAAATGAAAAAAGAAATTTATGTAGAAGCAGCCATCGTAGAGAAGCGAAGAGGACGACTCTCTGCTGGGGTAGGGCAGGTTGTATTCGATGACTATGAAAGAATAGCGGGTGAAGACTGGTTGTTCCTTGATAGCATCGTAGACCGTAATTACGCAGAGTTATCAGCACTTGCTTTTGGGCTAGAGCGTGCTTGTGATGGCGATGTTATTTATTCAAGCAGTGACTATTGCGTTGATGGCTTTAATGAGTGGCTTGATGGTTGGAAACGTCGAAATTGGCGTAAAGCAAATAAAAAGCCGATAGCTCATCAAGACCTTTGGGAGCTAGTGGATAAACGAAGGGCAGACAAGCAAGTTGAGGTGAGGAAAGTCGCTGCTTGCTCCGCAGGAAAAGATGCTGCTTATAGATACGCTCTTGCAGCGGCGAATCGTCAATTGTAATAAGAATGAATCACTTGCTGGTACTGCCAGCAAGTGATTCTGTTTAGTGCGCCGAGCATGGCGTTGATCTAGGAGGTGAAAGTCCTCTACGGGCTCAGTCGAGCGGGAACCGTTAGCCTATGCAAGGGTGTTCATCGTGAGGTGAAATCTGAAGGAAGCAAATGGCAAAACGTGGTGATGACGAACAGAAACCTGATAGTAGGCTATGTCGACTTGGGTAACCTAGCTATAGATAGAATAGCCCAACGACTCGACGGGAAGTGCGACGTAGTAAATCAGGCATGACCACGGGAAAGAGCAACGTCTTACCTCGGGAGATCTTACCGCTTGTCTTCGAAAGACTCAGATCCCAGTGATGAGATCCTAAGAGCAGTAAGAAGTCAGCAGAAGGCATAGTACCTTGAGGAAGTACAACTTAAGGGAAGGCCTGAACTGAATATATCAAGAAGCAGTCACTAGACACTCAATCATGTGGAGTCACAGCAAGATGAAATTTATCTCTCCGTTCCAACAGGCGATACCGCAAGTAAAGCGTGAGGACACGAAGAGTGACAAGCATGGTCGGCGTAGACAGGAGGACGAGTCTTGGTGAATCCAACTCAGTTGATGGAGCAAATCTGCTCACCAACGAACTTGAATCAAGCCCTTAGGCGAGTGAAGAAGAATAAAGGTTGTGCGGGAGTCGACCGGCTCGATATCACCGCGACAATCGAAAAGCTTCGCCACTCCTCGAATGGGTTAGGGCTTCGCCAGAGTCTTCTGGATGAAAGCTATCAACCCCAACCCGTTCTTGGTGTAGAAATCCCGAAAGCGAGTGGAGGAACGAGGCAATTGGGCATCCCAACGGTTCTGGACAGGATAGTGCAACAAGCTATCACTTCAGTACTAACGGAAATCTATGAGCCGAAGTTCTCTGACAGCAGTTACGGGTTTAGGCCGAACCGTAGTGCTCATCATGCCTTATCGGCGGCGAGCCGCTACATAAGAGAAGGACGAGGTTATGTGGTGGATATAGACCTAGCCAAGTACTTCGATACCGTTAATCACGACAGACTGATGTACAGGTTGTCTCAGGATATAGCGGATAAACGAGTGTTGAGGTTAATCAGGTCATATCTCCAGGCAGGACTAATGCGAAACGGTTTAGTGGAGCGCAGACAAAAAGGCACCCCACAGGGGGGGCCTCTGTCTCCTCTGCTATCCAATATCGTGTTAGATGAGCTTGATAAAGAGTTAGATCGTAGAGGGCACAAGTTCTGCCGATATGCAGATGACTGTCAAATCTACGTGAGTAGCGAGGAGGCAGCGGCACGAGTCAAAGACTCGATAACGGAGTTCTTAGAGCAAAAGCTAAAGCTGACGGTAAACCGTGAGAAAAGCGCCGCGACAAGAGTGAAGGAACGCAGCTACCTGAGCCACCGCTTTGAGACAGACGGAAGAATCCGTTTATCAAAGGCAGCACAAACTCAGATGAAGAAGCGCGTGCGCCAGATAACAAAGCGAAACCGAGGAGTAGAGTTAGATATCGTAATACGAGAATTAACGCAATACTTACGAGGTTGGCAACACTACTTCAAACTGGCTCTGCGGAAAGGGATGATGTCGGACTTAGACAGCTGGATAAGGCGGCGTCTGAGAAGCTATCGTCTGAAGCAACGCAAACGGAAATACAGCATAGCGATGTGGCTACGCCAACGAGGTGTGTCAGAGAGTAATGCTTGGAAGTTGGCGATGTCAGATAAAGGTTGGTGGCATCTGGCCCGAACCCCGCAATCAAATCATGCCATGCCGAACGAATGGTTCAAAGAGTTGGGTCTGTACTCGCTATTAGAGGGGTACGAGTCACTAAAAGTATATTCGGAACCGCCGTATGCGACCCACGCTTGTACGGTGGTGTGAGAGGACGGAGGCCGTGAGGCCTCCTCCTACTCGATTGTGCTGTTCTAAATATGTGTTGTTAGTCGTCCCTTCGGAGTAGGCGATCAGGGGAAAGTAAAAAATAACGCAGCGGCCTTTGTTATGAGTTGAACTACATAACAAGGTTTCAAAATGAAATTTCTTAAACTACAACAAGTCATGGACAAAACAACACTTTGCCGTAGCAGCATTTACAACCTAATCAAAGCGGGTGATTTCCCTAAGAACGTGACAGTAATGGGTAAGCGTAAAGCTTGGCTGGAAAGTGAGGTAGAAGATTGGATGGTGAGTAAAATCGAGATCTCAGAACTTTAAATTTACTATAAAGCCAACGCTAAAGATGGATTGACCATCAGTTCGTCATACACAAAGAGTTGTGCCACAAGTCTACAACCCTCCATTATTATTTTCAGAGTGAAGACTTACCTGAGAGCTACCTTCTTGATGCTCATCTTTATTCTCTTTAAGGTTGGTCCGGCTCTCGTTATTTTGTTTTGTTCTAATACCATTCAATTCAAGGGCCGCTGCAAAAGCATGCTTATCAGGCATACTAATATGGTTTTCATTTTCTAATGGCCTATCTCTTTCAGATAAATGAGCAACTGATAACAGTTGATCGTTTTTTTGCTGGTCTTTAGTATTGAAAGTATCTACTAGGGCGTGTCTTCAATTGGATAAGCCCTAAATAATAGTTACAATACCGCATCACAGGGGCGCCTTGGTGTGACATACCTGAAGAATTATGTTCGTGGAAAACAGCCTATAGTCGTTTCAACCGCTGGTCGAAAACTGGCTTATGGGCGGATTTTTTTTTGGCTTACGAAAAGAAGTTGATACGGAATGGGTATTCACAGACGGAAGCTATGTTCGCTGTCATCAGCATGCAAGTGGAGCTCGGCGTGGTGAAGAGCGAGCAATTGGACAAAGCCGTGGCGGAGCAACTACAAAGATACACCTATCCTGTGATGCCGATGGATATCCGCTCCATTTTAAAATCACTGGGGGTGACGTCCACGACAGTCAAATTGCAGGTGAATTGATTGAGATGATTGGACAGGCAGATTACTTTATCGCTGATAAAGGCTATGACTCAGAGTGTATCAGAGACAAAGCTCGCAGCCATAATATGATACCTGTCGTTCCTAAAAGGAAGAATGCCAAACAGCCTAATCCAGAGTTTGATAGCTATTTGTACAAGCTGCGTCATCTTGTTGAAAATATGTTTGCAAGGCTTAAACACTTTCGTAGTATCGCCACTCGCTATGAGAAGTTAGCGCGTAATTTTAAGTCAATGCTTTATCTGGCGTGTACTATCGTTCATTGTAAGATGAATTGAAGACACGCCCTAGAGATTTATTTAACAAAAAACACCCAACCAAGTTGAGTGTTTTTTTATTCATCTCTTTCAGTTACATCAAAGCTTAAAGCGTACTGATAATCTCATTCAGCTTGTGATTAAACGTCTCGTCCGTGACGACACCAGCTTCTTGATACCCAGCAACTTTTTTAATCTAATGATGACTTTCAAAAAAATTTGAGAAAAACAATCATTACATAGTTTGGGGATTGGGAATTAATCCATCTTTTACCATGTTGTCTAAATGCTCAATGATTTCATTATCTGTACGCAAACTCATTTCATTGAATCCAGCCTGACGAGCTTTCGTCACATCAAATATCCCATCGGTTTCGACATGAAAAAGGAAGTCACCAAAACTGCCTTGAGCAATACGATTAATATCAGGCTCTCGCAAGTCATATCGAGTTGCAATATTCTTCCATTCGGAATCTGATGCCTGATTCAAACGTTGCTGAAGATTAATTGGCTGTGGCTCGCCGACATCCAGTCCGAACCATTCCGCCACTTTTGGCCAGAGATACTTCCAGCGACATACATCACCGTTGGTAACGTTATAAGCACCATCCTTTTCGTTGTCGGCCGCCCACACGACCGCCTCACCCAATAAACTCGCAGTCGTAAAGTTGATCAATACACTATAAGCCGCTGCAGAACCCGGAAATTGCATAGCAACGCCAAAGTGTTTACACAACGTACCATAGAGACCAATCAAGTTCCCCATATTCATAGCAGAACCAAGCGAATGACCAATCATGATATCCGGTCGCAAAGCGGTCCACCTGATACCTTTACTCTCTAACGTGCGAGCATAGTCTTCGTGTTCAAAATATAGGTTTGGTGGATAATGACGGCTATCATCCTCTCGAGCTGGCGTTTTATACACACCAAGATGAGCACCATAAACCTTGCCCCCTTGCAGAAATATCACCCGCTTCAAATCCGCCCCAGCGGCTATCACACTTTCGATGATATTCTTAAACATCAAGCTATTTTCTTCCGCTTCTGTCTTTGCATCATCGGAGGGTTTGATTGCTGCATAAAAAATATGAGTCACATGGGCCAGACTGTCTGAATGCTTCTGTAGTGAAGCTCTATCAAGTAAATCAGCAGATAAATGTGCTGTCTCATGGGGAGGCTCAATCGCTCTTGAAAGAGTTGTTACCTTCCACTCAGCATCTTGTAATGCGACAATAGCCCCGTTTCCGGTCACACCTGAACCACCTACGACAAGCATATGAGGTTGCATTATATCTCCTTAGGTAACGTCAACTTTTTTGATAGAAACCAGCCACTAGCAGTGGCTGGTATCAAAAATTAATTGTCTTACAGGTTAGGCGATACGACCACCGCCGTCAACATTGACCACGGTGCCATTAATAAAGCCATTTTCAAGAATAGCCAATGCTGCGTGAGAGAGGTCTTTCGTTTGACCAACTCGTCCAACAGGAAGCGATTGAGCGACATCATTAAAGAGAGCAGCTTTATCTTCATCATTGAGCATATCCCAAGTTGCGCTATCGACGACTCCGGGAGAAATAACATTAAAACGTTTTGGTTTCATTTCAATGGCTAAATTAGCCACAAGGCTTTCTAATGCGATGTTTACAACACCAACAATAGACGAGCCTACTCCTTGTCGATAAGCGGCAAGGCCTGAATAAAATAACACAGATCCTGAATTTGTCAGGTGCTTATCAGCGCTACGCGCTAAGTTGATCGGACCGTAAAGCTTGCTGGCAACCATACTTTGAATCTCCATATCCGACAACTCTAAAAATGGCTTAAACACCAGATCAGCAGCGGTCGATACAATATGATCGTATGGCGCCTGCTCTGCAAGTGCTACATCAACTTGCTTCGCATCACTAATATCTAGCGCATAAGTACCTAATACACTGTCACCCAGTTCTGCTGCAACCTTATCCAACTTATCTTGCTTTCGCCCAGCTAAGGCCACTTTGGCGCCACGAGCGACCGCCATCGTTGCAAGCGACGCCCCCATTCCTGAGCCTGCACCAACAATAAAAATTTTTCTGCCTTTCAGTGAGCCTTGACCATCATTGCTCTGTATCAGTGGTGTTGTCATTTTATTCTGCCTAAATTGTTAATTGGTCTTTATGATACAATATTTAAATCAACTAATAATTAACTATATAAAGAATAGTTTATTCAGGAATATTGAATAATGGACAGACTTGACTTAATGCAGATATATGTGGATATTCACGATATCGGCTCCATGGCTGGAGTAGCCAGACAAAGGAACATCGCTCCCTCAGCAGTCACGCAAGCATTACAAAAATTAGAGCAGTACGTAGGCGTAACACTGATTATGCGTACTACTCGGCGCATGTACTTTACACCGGAGGGAGAGCAGTTTCTGCATCACTGCCGCTCCATACTCGGAAAAATAAAAGAAGCGCTTGATCATGTTAATCAAAATGGACCACTACAAGGAACCATTCGTTTTACAGCAACCAATGATTTTGGTCGTACTCGATTACCATTGATCATTGATGAATTTCTAGAGTTACACCCACAAATAAAAGTGGATCTTCATCTATCGGATGGTGTCGTGGATCTGATCGGTGAACGCTTTGATTTCGCCATTCGAACCGGACCTCTGGTCGATTCAGAGTTCAAAGCACGCCGATTAATGAGTCAAAAGCGCTACGTATGTGCAGCCCCGATTTATTGGGCAAACAACGGGAAGCCCACGCATCCTAGAGAGCTCTTACAGCATAACTGTCTGGTTTTAGCTCGTCCCAACGCTTCGCAATCGGAATGGCACTTTATCGAACAAGGAAAATCATTTGCAGTTAAAATATCCGGCAACAGATTGGCCAATGATGGAGGTGTACTACGCCAATGGGCTATTAATGGTGCAGGTGTGGTTGTAAAAGGTGAATTCGACATTGAGGAAGACCTTAAAGCAGGACGTTTAGAGTGTGTGCTTACTTCTTTTACACATCAGCTGATCAATCTCTATGCGGTCTACCCCGGACATCGCCCATCGCCAAACCGAGTACTGGCGATGATAGATTTTATCGTTGACAGGCTAAAAGTGTAGTGGTCAACTAATTTAGGACAGCTGATAAGTGAGCTATGCTGAAAGAAGGGTATGGTCAACTTCAGGCAGTAGGATAATGATAAATACAAATTTGCAAAAGGCTATTGAATGCCTACGCATATCAGATCTGTATGTTAGAAACTTAGAATCAAAATGTAATGAAGGTTTTGATCCTAAACATTCTGATATGGAAGATTTAATTATTCAAACAAAGCATATGGTAACAAAATCTGAAATTCTTCAGAGTGATGAGGAAGAAAAACTATTCAGGGTTTGTGTTGAAGTAGGAGTTAGGTGGGCTAGAGAAGCTAAAGATACTAGTAATCCACTACTATTCATTGAAGCAGAGTTTGTAGCTGAATATAGTGTTACGGATGATTTACCTGAAGAATGCTTTAACGAATTCGCGTTAAAGAATGTTAGTTATCATGTATGGCCGTATTGGAGAGAACTATTAACGTCTCAATGCGATAGAATGAGGATGCCTCGCCTCCTTCTTCCTATGACACAAGTAGCGCATAATTCCGGTCATGGTGAAAAGATAAATAATTAATTGTTTATCGTTACAATTGAATTAATGTTATTCGCTAGTTCTATTAATGCTTCTCTCCGCTCTTCCAAATAATCATACTGATCATAGATACCTTCAACACCCTTTAACTTGTGATTTAAGCACCTCTCGGCCACATGGCCGGGGGTGCCTTGTTTTGCCAGTAGCGTACGGCAAGTGCGGCGCAGGTCATGTACCGTAAAGTGCGGCATGTCGCCCATCAAGTTAGGCGGTTGTTTCTTCTTACCGGCTTCATGACCAAATAGCTTAGTAATCGCTCTGTTAAGCGTGTCGGGGCCCATATGAGGGCTCTTGCTGGCTCGTCGGCTAGGTAACACGTACTCAGAACCAAAACCTCTTACCTTTAATTCCTCAAGCCACTCCAACACTTCTGGTGCTAATGAAATAGTAAAACCCACATTGGTTTTACTACGCTCCTTTGGTAAGTGCCATAAGCCATTCTCTAGCTCAAATTCTTCCCATTTAGCTTCACACAATTCAGATTTACGCACACCTAAACAAACCAATAATGCACAAGCTAGGTAGTTATCGCGGCTAAAGTTAGTGCTGTTCTCTCTAGCGATACTAAAGAACTGTTTCAATTCATCTTCAGTCAAGAAACGATCTTTACTTTGTTCTATGCCGCCAGCATCCCTCACAGTAAATGCAGAGGCCGGATTACCTTGAAGAAGATCTAGCTTCATCCCGTGATTAAATAACTGTTTACAGTGACCTAGAGCATCATTGGCTATAGTCGGACGACCAGAGTCATTAATCGCAGTGATTGTTGTGCGAATATCACGTGCGGTAATCTTATCGAGATGAATGTCTCCTATGTGTGGTGCTATATCTTTAGTGTAAACACGTTTGGGGATATTAGGGTGTTTAAGGCGCTTAACTAAGGTGGGGTACCAATCTTCGAATAAGTCATTAACGGTTTTAATGCTTTCCTGCTCGGCACGTTTGCGTTGTATGAGGGGATCAAAGCCTTCTCTCACTTGTTTCATTTTAGTGGCGGCTTCGAGGCGAGCGTTAGATAAGGAAAGGTCATTGACCTTACCAAGCGTCATTTCACGGCGCTTTTTATTAGAGGTAAAGCGTAGCATCCAGCTTGCAGTACCTGACGCTGGAACCACTAGGTATAAGCCTTCACCATCAGCATGGCGTTGTGTTCTCTCGCCACCAGCCTTAATGAGCGCTTCTACTTTCTTTACGGACAACTTAGCCATAACTCACCTCTAATCGTACCTGATCTTGGTGAATACTTTCTTACCCACCACCTATCTTGATGGTAAGTCTATCATACCCACCACATTAACCACCAGTTAGTGGTGGTTAATAGTGTATTAAAGAATACAGTGGTAGAAAGTGTTTTTATCTAAGTTGTTGTATTTTAATGATATAAATACAGTTAAATACAAGTGTAACTATTATTCAATATTCTGTACCTGCTCGCGCATTTGTTCAATCAAAACTTTACATTCAACCGCTGCTGCAGTGATGTCTGTGTTGATTGCTTTTGAACCTAGCGTATTGGCTTCACGGTTAAACTCTTGCATCATGAAGTCTAAACGACGGCCTACTGCACCGCCCTTCTTGAGAACATTACGCGCTTCTGATATGTGAGAATCTAAACGGTCTAGTTCTTCTGCTACGTCTGATTTTTGTGCTAATAATACGAGCTCTTGTTCAACACGAGTGCTGTCCAAATCGACTTTAGCATCTTCGAATTTTTTCAGAATACGCGCTTTTTGCCATGCATGTACTGCTGGCATAAATTCACGTACTTTAGCGGCTTGTTCGCTAATACCCACTAAGCGTTGGTCAATAAACACGGCTAAGTTAGCGCCCTCTGCAGCACGAGACTCAACAAATTCATTTAAAGTCGTTTGGAAACCAGCCATTAATTCAGCACTTACTGCATCAACATCTTGCTCTGGTGCTTGCATAACACCAGGCCATTTTAGAATATCAACAGGGTTAACTTGTCCTGAACCCATTTGATCAACAACCCATTGTGCATTTTGCATCAATTGCATTGCTAACTCTTGGTTCATACTTAATGAAGTACTACTCGTTGAATTTGCTTCAAAACGTAAGCTACATTCAATTTTCCCACGCTCTAGACGTTGTCGAAATGTTTCTTTTAATTTTGTTTCTAAACCACGAAATTGTTCAGGTAAACGAAAATATGTTTCAAGATAACGCTGGTTCACTGAGCGAATTTCCCAAACTGCAGTACCCCAATCACCTTTTAATTGTTTGCGTGCAAACGCCGTCATGCTGTAAATCATATTTTCCCCTTTAAATTTGAATCGAGAGTATAACTGACTACGCACTAAACATGCTACGATGTGAGTCAATTTGGAGTCTTTTTTAATGCAACAAAAAATAATTTGTCACTTGATCGCAGGTTTTTTAGGATCTGGAAAAACACATTTAATTCAACAGTTAGTTAGTTACAAGCCGGTTAATGAGCGCTGGGTTATTTTAGTTAATGAGGTAGGGCAACAAGATTATCCAATGGAGCAGCTAAAGGCACACCATGTTGCGGTGAAAACCGTGCTCGGTGGTTGTTTATGCTGTACTGCAGGTATGCCTTTTCGGGTCGCTTTAAACGACATGATTAAACAACATAGACCTGATCGTATTTTTATCGAGCCCGCTGGAGCAGGTCATTTAGATAATATTAAAACATTATTACAAGGGCAGTTTTACCAACCTATTATTCGTATTGCTGCTACGCAATGCTTATTAAATAACAAGCATTTAAACGACCCAAGTTTTGCTGAGCATGAAAATTACTTGCAACTTATCGAGCAGGCTGATGCTTTGTTAGTTTACGCAGGGGAGGCCGTTATTAAGGCGAAAGAGGTGTCTAAACGCTATACCAAGCCATTAACTGTTTTACAGGGTAATAGGCAAGATGCTCATCTGTTAATAGACTCTTATTAGTACTTGGATGATAGCCTCATACTAACAGGCCCTTTTAAATTAAGGGCCCTGTGTAGATGTTGAAGTCGATTAATTAGCGATCAAACGACCTAATTCTTGACCATCTTCAATCATGCCTTGAAACTCTTCAACTAAACCATCTTTATTCAGTTGTATTGCCGCGACTAAAGGTTCAGGAAAGCGACCAACGATCATTTCTGGCGATAAGTTTGCACCCCATGCAAAACCCGCAAATACCGATAAGCGGATTAGAATAGCACCTTCTGACGGGTGTTCGAAAGATAATGGATCTAATTGCTGTTCAATGGCATCACAAAACACTGTTGAGAAGTCCCAATGTTTTGCTAACTCAGCACCCACTTGGGTGTAATCAAAACCAAATATTTCACGCTGTACAGCCAAACGAGGGTCACCAGACTCAACAGCTAGTGCCACCAAGGCACATTCATCAGGTTTTAAAATTTGCAATAATAGTTCACCGATATTATGCATCATTGCGCATGTAAAGGCGGTTTCACTATTTACTTTAGTATGTTTAGCCAACGCTTTTGCAATACTGGCAGTAGTGAAGGTATCAGTCCAAAATTTGTTTTTATCAAACCCTGGAATATCAGGAAAAGTATTAGATAAAGTCGCAGCGACAACAATACTTCTAACTTGATTAAGTCCTAAACGAATAACCGCTTGCTCAATTGATTCTACCTCTTTACCACGACGATAAGCTACAGAGTTAGCCATTCGAATGACTTTTGCACTGATTGATTGATCCATTGCTACTTTTTTAGCAATGTCTTCTACTCTTGCTTCTTGATCAGAAAAACTTTCCATTAACTCAAGTAATAAAACGGGTAAAACAGGTAATTTTTTTGCTTCATTAAAAAGTTGTTTAATTTCGAGCATAAACCACCCTTATATATTGATTGTTAGACTACCAAACATAGTTTGGATTGTTATAAAATCAAATCCTAACAGCTTGTTTCTTAAATTACTTCAAAAGTAATAGTTTTTGAATATTTAGTTTCACATGCTGAGCATCAACAATAGCGACTGCGCACAACTCAAATACCGAGCTCATAATATGAATGATTTTTATTTAATAACAAAAGTTACAAAAAAGTTACTTATTAACCAGTCTATTATAATCAAAAAGACCATATTCAATAGGATCTTGCTGTAAATATAATTGGTGTAATCGGTCACTCACAGACCAGAATGCAGGATTACTTCTACGCACGCCATAACGGGTCATTAACGCTTGAAATTTTTGAATAGTATTAGCTTGAATGAATGCGCTAACAAAATGGCTTTTATCACGTGCTGATACTTTAAAAATTAAACCAGGATAAGTGCCAAGAAAGCCTTTTATTAACTCAGCCGTATCCTGCAAAGGTAATCGATTTGCTCTTTCATTCAATAAGCTAGAAACATTTTTATGTTCATTGTGACGTAATAATGTATACACCCTATCTCCCTGCTCTTGATCCTCGATAAGCACAAAGGAAACTTGAGGCAGTGCTAATACCACTTCATTATCCAATATGCTCAATCGTTTTAATTCAATATCGTCTTCTGAGATCCTATATTGTTGATTTTTTTTCTGTAGCATCGGAGCTTCATACACATATTGCTTAAGACGAGTTAATAACTCTTCTTTTGGAAATTGTGTTTCAAAATCGATACCTGAAGGGCGATTGTAAAATAAGTTTTTATCTTCTAAATAATCACTCAACTCCTTAGTCGAACCTAAATACCAGCTTGCTAAGGTCGACTTTCTAAATTCAGTAGGAATAAAAGAGATAAAGTTTGTTTCGGATTCAATGCGTAAAAAGTCCATGTACAATCGAGTGGTCAATTGATGGCCAACATTGCCATAAACGTCAAAACCAGCCACTAATAAATAGTGAATACGCTCTAAAATAGGGTAATCAATTATCCAAGCTGTTTTAGGCTGTTTGCCAACCGCGCCTTTTAACACCGTTGCACTGTCGATATGCCTAAAAATAGTCAATGCTGCGTTCTCATCACCTGACCAAATATCATCTAATGTCAGGCCTTTTTCGTGGTCCATATTTTGGTGAATATAGTTACTCTTGGCTTTAAAATACGCAGTATTCCCTTCTGCATAAGATAACCATTCTGTCAGTGACAAATTGGTACTACTTGATTCAGCAGGTAACCTTAAATTCTTAGCTTGTTCGTATACAAAGTCATCTATTCGTGGGTTTTCATTTATGTTTGGGTTAACAAAGAACACCCAGAATTTATCATTAATCACATTTACCGCAACTTGACCACGACAAACAGGACCTTTTATAAACCCGCTAATCGTGAAATGAGCCTCTTTAAGCATAAACTCATAACGCGCGCTAACAGGGATATCTTTAAATACTAAAAATGGATTAAAGTTTTGATAGTCAGGTAAAGTTTTCACTGTAAATTTCGCGCTATAGAATAATTTATCCCATTTTTTTTCTAGTTTTTCATTAAAAACATAGGGTAAATTAGTTTTAGCTAATGTGGTTGCTCTATCCAGTACCAAGCGATAATAAACACGTTCAACTTTTGGGTCGTCATAGGGGCGTCGTGTGGGAATGATTTTTACCGGTTCACCAGAAGGCGTATATGAACGGATCAATTTAAAGAAACGTGGCGGGCTTTGTGCACTGATCGGTTGTGCATCAAAATAAACATGTGCTAAAAAGAGATGTTCGTAAATATAACGCGCGACTAACTGTTCTTTCAACGAGTTACCATTTAACTTTCTCTCCCAATGCTCAACTAACGCAAGATGCTGTGCTGACAGCGGTAATGGGGCTGACATTGGAGCACCTCGCCCAATCCACTGTTCCAGCGTTTTAAATTCATCATTACTTAGATTAGGTAAACCATAGGGCATGCCTGCTAATGGAAAGTCTTCTTTATAGTCCTCTACTTGATTAATATCAGGACACTGGTCTTGACGATTTAATCCGTAATTAAATTCTGCGGGTAAAATACCTTGAGGCTGTGGATGTTGCTCTTTTTGTAATAGCAATTTGTACATAACACTACCTTGCAAGTTGGCAAGTAGTGTTTGATCTCGTTCATTTAATACGGAACTAAAGCCTTGTTTTCTCCATTCATCTGTCTCATGGGCGTCTACAAATAAACGCGAAGGCTGGGCGCCCAATAGGCGTTCGCCATTGTACACCTTATGCTTACTGGTTCCACGATCAATACCTTCAGGCGATGACAACTTTAATTGGCAAGGTGCATCATAACAACCATGACAAACAACACATCGACTTTCAAGAATAGGCATTACCTGTTCACGATATTGCTGAGCTAAAGTATCCTCAACGGGTAACTGTCTTGGTCTTGTTTTATCGCTACCGTAATCTTTTTCGAGTTGATCCGACGCATCGGAACAAGCACTCACAAGAACGCTAGTTAGTAGGATAATTAATACTTTAAAAGTCATGAATACGTTCTCTAAAATTGTTAGTATGTGTCATTAATTGATCAAAACTGATGTTAGCAATTATCCGATCGACTAGACAGATCGGTAGAGTATCAATGCTAAATAACCTCAGTTTCGGATAAGCAGAGTAGTATAACACAGCGATTTCCGCGAATATCTAGGTTAAACCATCTACCAATAGCTAGAGACAGGATACAAAGAATGAAATTTAGCCCATGCACCAGCGACTGCACTACTGACGAAGACAAATGCTACGGATGTGGCAGAAGCCGCGATGAAATACGTGAAACACAAGCGCTCACAAAATTATTAGTCGAGCATTTAGTCAAATACGACTATGACGATCCTGAAAATTTTTTAGAGAATATTAAAAATAAAGTAATCAAACGCTCTACAAAAATCAAAGAAGAAAATAATGGTTAAAAAGCATAAACATCAGGTCTCACCAGAAACCCAAGATGAAGCGCTTGCGATGGCAAAGAAAGTACAGAAGCCAGGACAAACTAAAGAGCAAACTAAATTAATTGCTTTAGGGATCCAAAAAGGCATCGCTGAATATAAAAAGCTTGCCAAAAGTAAGCAACGTGAAGCAGATAAAGCTAAAAAGAAAAAAGCCTCCAACAATGAGACAGAGTCTGATCTCGATAGCAATGATGATAGGCCTGCGACCTACTGGTTGCCTTGGGGTTTATTAGCACTAAGTTGGGTTGGGTTTATTGGTTATCATTTTTTAACACTATAAATGTAGTAAAGGAAGAATCATGGTTAAAGTAATTGTAAACGGCGCAAAAGGTCGTATGGGTGGTGAAGCAGTTAAAGCCGTTAATAATGACAGCGAATTAGAATTAGTTGCAGCGTGTGACTTTGGTGATGACTTAGCTGCATTGATTAAACAAACAGGCGCGCAGGTTGTTGTTGATTTAACAGCTGCTTCTGCAGGGTTTAATAATACCCAAACGATTCTTAATGCGGGTGCTTGTCCGGTTATTGGTACCAGTGGTTTCCTTGAGCATCAAGTAGAAGAGTTGCAAGCACTTGCAAAAGAAAAGCAATTGGGTGGATTGATTGCACCTAATTTTTCACTAGGTGCGGTCTTAATGATGAAGTTTGCCGTACAAGCTGCTAAATACTTACCTGATGTAGAAGTCATTGAAGCACATAGTCCACAAAAAGAAGAAAGCCCATCTGGCACAGGTATTCGTACTGCAGAATTAATTGCAGCTGCGCGCACCAAAGCAGCTACACCTTGCAGCGATAAAGAATTACTTGAAGGCGCACGTGGCGCTGAATTAAATGGTGTTAAATTACATTCAATTCGGTTACCGGGTGTGGTTGCACAACAAACTGTCTTTTTTGGCGGATTAAGCGAAACATTAAAAATTGAACATAATTCTCAGCATCGTGAATCTTTTATGCCAGGTATTTGTTTAGCCTGTAAAGAAGTCGTTAAACGTTCTGAGTTGGTTTATGGCTTAGAATATTTAATGGACTAAAGACACTAGATGATACCGTCTGACTTAGGCTACTCGAATGTGGCTTAGCTGAAGTAAGTGAGATAAGCCATATAAATAATAACAAAATGCCCTTTAAACTACTTGTTTAAAGGGCATTTTTTATTGCTAGATCCACTTTAAGTCAACATAACATTTCTAATGTTGAAATACCGATAACGTTTGATCAACGCGTTTTGCGGTTGCTAATAACTCATCACTCTTGCTCATTAGACGATCACTCGCAAGTTCGTTCTGACGAGCAATATTCATTATCTCAGTCGCATTGTTAGCAACTAAGTCACTTTCCTGTGACTGATGGATAGTTAGGTCAGCTAATGAACGCAAGCTTTGCTTAGACTGTTCAGCTTCTTGCTGCATGTTTTCTAAAGGTACGATAATACTTTCAATTAATAACACACCTTTTTCAATCCGCGATTCACTCTCAGTAATTTCAGTTTCTACTTGATTCGTTTGTTTCTTCATGGTGCTGATCACTTCATCAATATTCATCGTCACTTCAGCAGTTCGGCTAGCGAGTACGCGCACTTCGTCAGCCACAACCGAGAAACCTCGACCAAATTCTCCTGCACGTGCAGCTTCAATAGAAGCATTTAACGCCAGCAAGTTAGTTTGGTCGGCAATTTCTCGAATATGATTAATCGCATTAGAAACTTGAAGTGAACTCTCACTAAGTCGGGCGACTGAAGCGGTAGATTGCGAAATAGAAACGGCAATATCTTTAATAGAGTGGCTAGCCTCAGTGACCGATTTCACTCCTTGCTCAGAAAGTTGCTGCGTTTTCTCAGCTTGTGATTCGATGTGTTTCACATCTTCTGAGGTTTGTTTAATACCTACGGATAAAGAAACAATACTGTCATTGATGTGACCTGAACGCTGACATTGCTCAGTCAGTGCACTTTTCATATCGGCAGCTTGTAATAAAATATCGTTAGCATTGTCATGCACCAATTTTGCATCACTATCAACATCAGAGATCATCGATTTGAGCTGATTTTGCATATGCGACATACTTGATAATAAATGACCAAATTCATTGTTATCTCCCTGCGGGATCGACTTTGAAAGGTCTCCGGCAGCAATACTGGCAATAGCGGTTACCGATTGATTTAAAGGTAAGGTAACGCTACTGATAATTTTGTAAGTCATCAACACTCCAACCAATAATGCTGCACCACCTAATAGCAACATAATAAATAGCGCATTCTCAGTCATTGTTAAGATGCTCTCTTGGCGGTCATTCATCGATTTTTGTTGTTTTTGTTTAAACGATGACATTGCTGATAATAAGGCATTAAGCGCATCACGTGTTGAGCCCGCCATCATCGAACGAGCTTGCTCTGGGTCGCCAAACTCAATTTCATCTACCGTGGCAAAAAACTGATGGTGGTACTCTTTTCTCAGATCCATAATGGTACTGAGCGAGGTTTTATCCGTTTCTGAAATTAATAATGCTTCAATTTTTTGTATTACTTCATCTATCTGCTTATTTTTTCTATCGATATCTTTGTATACTTTGGTTCGCAGAGACTGTTCTTCTAATATAAACAGCAGTAATAAGCTCCCTGCAACACTTTCAGCCTGAATATTAACTTCTCCTGCTAACTCGGCACGCAACACATCACCTTCAACAATGTTGCGAACTTGAGAAGCTGTATGATCAAAACGAACACCAGAAAAGACTAGCATGCCGAGCATAAAAATAAGAATCATTGAGTGGCTTAATATCAGTCGATATTTAATAGGCATGTTCATTCCTTAAAAAGATAAAAATTATTTCCAACTATCAGGATAGTCTATTTAAATCAAAATGCTGAAAATTAATCATTAGCTGATCAATATCTACTCAGGTTTTATATTAATGAATATTCAGGCTTGATATGGCTTTATGGCGGCCATATAGAAAATAGATAAATACGAGAGGAATGGACAAGTAATACAGCGTTTGCAATTGATTTACAGCGTTATCTTCAAGAGGAACAAATAATGCAATTAAGCTGAAAAACAAGATCAACATAAATTGCGAGTAATAACTTTTACAAATGATGTAATAAGTGGGTTGATGTTGACGAGCAATATCATAAAAGCGCTTATTAAACGCAAGTCGGAAAAAGTTACTCAAAAAGGCCACTAATAATAAGCCTATATACAACATTACATTATTTATATCTTGGCTTAGCTCCGCTCTAATAAACCAAGAACAGGCATATCCAATAACGGCAAAGCTATAGATTAGCTGAGTATTTACACGATCAATCTGTTTTTTTATAAAGAAAAAAATCAGTGCTAATAACAAACTCAGTGCCACAATAATTAAACCTAACCGCATTACATTAGCTTGCGTCAGCAAATAAATCGTTAACACCCAAAAATAACTTTCTAAAAATAGAAATAAACCATCAACGACAAAAATAAGTGCCGATTTATTCGTGTCTTTGAATTGAATTATTTGTTTTAACGTAAATGCGGGGACTTGCTTTAAGGAATATAACTGACGGTTACTTTGTAGACTTTTATTAACCCAATAAAAACCTATTAATGATAAGACAAAAGATAGGGTTAGCAAACCAGCAAAATATGCCATGCCAAGCAAATAACTGCCCACTAACACGCCAATTTTTAATGCAAAAACGACAAGTATTTGAAAGTTACCAAACGTATTGCCTGTATTTTTATCTTCCGTAATAGCTTGAAATAAAAGACGCTGAGTGGACCAATAAAAGCAGCCCGCCATGCCATTAATGAATGCACCCAACGTCACCAGTAAGTTTTGTTGATCCCACACTAGTAGCGCAACAAAGCACCCCTGAAAAATAAACGAGCAGCTTATTAGCTTACGCCACTGGTGCTTTGCACGTAATCTATCCCAGTAATATAATGCGCATAAAAACCCCACCGAGGTCAGCGCCACAAAATACGCAATATCACTAATGGTTAAGCCTTTATCCCATAAAATAACAGGAATGAATAAAGGCAATAACCCTAATAAAAAGGAATGAAAACCAGTAAATAGATAAAATGTTCGTGCTAAAGACGACATTTAAAAGGTATCAGACTGTTTAATCTCTAGCGCATCTAATTGAGAGAATTGTTCACTTAAGTCTTCGGCCTTACCATACCGAGGATAAGCATGCATTTTTAAATAAGGGCGCGAATTGACTTCAAGGAAAATACACTTCTGTTGGCGGTAATCGTATTCAATTCCCTTTTCTAAAATCACATCAATACCTAAAATATTGGCATCAAATAAAGTCAGAACTTGTTTAAATAATTGATTATTAGCTTCAGGTAGTAACTGTTTATTAATCACTTCCACCACACCGCCCGGTGCTAATGAGATGCGATAAAATAAAGTAACACGTTGCTCTGCAGCAGGCACAGACTCAAAGTTTAAACCTTGTTTCGCTAAAAAACCTTTAGTTTGCACACTTTCTTTTAGCGGGTAAATAACCGGGTATAGCTGCATTTGTTCACGAATTGCATTTTCTTTTTGCATTAATTCACGAATAGTCGACGTACCGTCGCCTTTGACTGCAGGAGCGTAGCGTTGTAATACAGAGACTATTTCGCCGTTAGCGACAACAACACGATAGTTACTGCCTTCAAGGTATTGCTCAACAACCGTAAATGGCCACCAAAGTTTAGCTAAAAAAATAGCTTTCCATAATTCTTTGTAATCGCGAATGGGAAAATGACTACCTCGAGAAAAGCCACTCACATTAGGTTTAATCACAAGCGGAAAGCCATATTGCTTAGCGAAACGTATTGCCGCAAAAGGGTTTAAAAAGATCAAACCTTGCGCATGAGGGATGTTACCTTGCTTAAATTTATCACGCGCTTGCTCTTTACTACGGCAGCCTCTTCGTACTTCTAAGCTATTATAATTACTGCAACCACCCATGAATTTTTTGCTGATCCATGCATATATTATTTTTTTAAGGTTCATTAAGAAAGCTCTTTTTTTGTACTTGATTTCAATAATCGAGCACATTGTAATTTTTGAAAGAAAACCGATTTTATAGCTTGAGAAGCTGGAATGTCTTTAGTCACTAAAGCCAATTGCTTCATGCTTGAAAATACAAATTTTAACTGCGCCTTAAAACTCAGCTCATCCGTTAATAAGATGAGCGGCATAGGCACATAAACATTAATTTCAACAATAGAAAATTGCCCATCAAGTAATGCTTCTATCGAGTCAGCTCTAGCGCAATAACGTGCAATTCTAAAAGGCCCTATTGCAGCAAACATCGATTCTATTTTTTGTACTTGATGTGTATTTAATAACGGCATACAAGATTTATAAAAAGTATCCTTATTATAAATACCATTAACAGGCATCTCATCACCACTGTTATTGCAGGTTTCAGTGACCGAAATAATAGCAGCTGAATGATTGGTTTTAGCGCCAGGGATATAAAATATCTCAAACTCGCGCTTACCTTTTGCCGCTGCTTGTATTAAGTAACGAGGACCATTTTCTGTACGCTGCTCACGGTGTTCTTTCAAGGCTTGCTGATTATCAACACGACAAACGCCCTGTGAGTTCTGCCCCCATTCCGGTTTAAGGAATACGGGGTATTGCTCTGGTTGTTTATTGCCTTGTTCCGCACCTTGATCAACAAACTGTGTGAGTCGCCATTTTTCAGGTATCAACAGGTCCATATCTAATTTAGAAAAGAGATGGCGATGCTCATTAAAATAATTAGCATTGAGTTGAAAGTACTTCCACGGCGCGATCAAAAATCGACAGCACCATAAAATATAAGAAAGTACCAGCAGTATACGTATTAACAATGTGGTCCCTTATTGAGTTATTTTACTTTTATAATCACGGTAATTAGCCACAAAAAGAACAAAACCTAATATTAAAATAGAAACAGCAGCATAAAATAAACTACCACCATCACTCTGTCCTTCATGAATAACTTCAATACCTAATGGGGTAAATAAGTGGAAGAAAGCAGCGCCCCCCATGACACCCGAGGCCATCAATCCGCCAAGCGCATGTAATAAACTTCTGCTAGGTGCACATTGTAATAGTTTAACTTTTTTCAGTAACCAAAAAACAACCGGTAATAATAAAATAACTGAAGTAACCAGCTCAACAAAACCAACTGCATATGAGCCATAGTTTGCAAACCATGTGCCTATCGAGTCCCCTAGAATACCTTGCATCCAAGCACCAATCATTCCGAAAATATGTTGTGTATCAGGATGTAATGTAAACTTGTAGGGTAGCGATAATAAAAAAACTTTTGCAATCCACAGCACCACTATCCAGCTAAAAACAGGTAAAATTCTCATTATTATTCCTTGTCCAATTTAGCCCAGTTAAGATCGGCTTGTTTAATAAAATTGTCTTTATCAGCAGCCCATGAATCTTGCACAGACTGATCATAATTTAAATACAGTTTATCATTATAAACGGTCCAAAATGGTGGGTTGCCCGGTGCAGTTTCATTACCTGCTATCGCCCATGCACAATAACCACCATATTGTGGTGCATACTTTTCTGGATCACCTTTAAACAAAGCTAAATTTTCTTGGCTTGAAAAGTACCAATCCGCGCCTTTATATTCAAGCTGGTACTTACTGCTACCTTCTACCGGTTTTTGCTCAGTAAAATAAGCAACAACATCATATCCCGAGACCGCTTTATTACTAAAGAATCCAGTATGTATTGCATCAGCAGCATTCGCACTTTGAAAAAGAGCAAAGCTCATTAATGTGATAACTTGTAAGATTGAGAGTATTTTTTTCATATTCAGTTCCACCCTTTTAAAAATAATATAATCTACAAGACCTGAAAGACCCTAATTTTATTGCTTCTTTTATTAAAAAAATACAAATTATATGAATGGCATGCATAAAAAGGTAAACATTTATGGCTTTTACGAACATTCATTTAATTAACTCTAGTTATTAATCAATACGTTAACACCAAAAACTACAATCAATAGTTTTTCTAAAAGTAACAGAAAAAAAAGCCCACTTAATTGCTTAAGTGGGCTTTCGAGTCATAAACGCTATATTATGTTTAAATTAATCTTACACTTATAACACTGATAACTTATCTTTCATTTCTTGGTGTTTAGCTAACATAGTTGTACTCGGTGCAGCTGTCATTAAACTAGCTACCACGATTGAAATAGTAGCAAAAATAATACCAGGGACAATCTCGTAAACGTCAAACCAACCGCCACTTAATTGTTTCCAGACCACAATTGTTACACCACCTACAACAATACCCGCTAGCGCGCCTAAACGATTCATGCGAGACCAGAATAAACTTAATACAATCACAGGACCAAATGCGGCACCAAAACCAGCCCATGCATATGACACTAAACCAAGTACTGAGCTTTCAGGGTTAAAGGCTAAAGCTAATGCAATAAGCGATAAACCAACGACACCTAAGCGCCCAACTAATACTATTTTTTCAGAGCTAGCTTCAGGATTAATATGCTGTTTATAGAAATCCTCCGCCAATGCAGAAGAAGAAACAAGTAACTGTGAATCCGCTGTACTCATAATAGCCGCTAGGATCGCCGCTAATAAAATACCCGCGATCACAGGGTGGAACATACCATTCACTAGAATCATAAAGATAGTTTCGCTATCTTCTAATACACCACCTAAATTCGCATCCACGTAGGTGATCCCAATCAAACCAACAGCAATAGCACCCATAATTGAAAGTGCAGTCCAAATCACTGAAATACGACGAGCGGTAGTTAACGATTTATTACTACTTGCTGCTTGGAAACGCGCTAAAATATGAGGTTGTCCAAAGTAACCTAAGCCCCATGCAACTAGTGAAATAATAGCGATGGCACTCATTGGTGTACCATCATTGTTAGTAAAAGCATCTAACAATTCAGGGTTCTTAGCCGTTAATGTTGCCGCTAAATCACTTACCGATCCATCTATTGCAAGAATAGGCACCAGCAGTAATGCCGCAGCCATCAATAGACCTTGCACTAAATCAGTCCAAGATACCGCTAAGAAACCACCAAACAAGGTATAAGAAACAACACAAACCGTACCGATAATTACAGCGAGCTGATAGTTGAGGTCAAAAACAGTTTGGAATAACTTACCGCCAGCTACTAAACCCGCGCTGGTGTAAAAAAGGAAAAATAGCAGAATAAAAAACGCAGACATCGTTTGTAATAATTTACTTTTATCTTCAAAGCGACGCGCAAAATAATCTGGTAAGGTTAATGAATCATTAGTAATAATGGTGTAGGTACGTAAACGCTTTGAACAAATAAGCCAATTTAACCAACTACCCACTAATAAACCACCAGCTAACCAAAGAGAGCCGTAACCAGCCACTAATGCATACCCAGGTAAACCTAACAACAACCAACCACTCATGTCAGATGCACCAGCAGATATTGCCGTTGGCCAAGGTCCGAGTTGACGTCCACCTAAAAAATAATCCGAAGAATTAACTGTTTTTCGAAAAGCCCAATAACCAATCCCCATCATCATCGCTAAATAAAGGATGAAGGTTCCAATCACTGCAAAATTTTGTTCTATCATAAGATTTAAACTCCTTAACACTTCCTGTGATAATTTGTATTTCCAAACAACTATCATTCCTTAAATGTTGTTTATAACAATACCTTAACAAATTAGCCTGTGAATAATTTACTTTAGTGAATTTAAACTCAGATTTAAGTAAAAATCAGCTCCTTGAAAGTTTTTTTTGTGATCTTGCGCAGATAATATAAAAATAATTTATTCAAACATATCATTATAAAATTAAACAATATGCTTGAAAAATAAGCATATTAATAGCGATAAACCATTCCCGTTGAAATAATAACGCCTTTGCTATCATAGAAAGCTATATCTGAATTTTCTTGATTATATCCAAGCATCATGGTCCAGCTCCAATGCTGCCAATCAAATGGACGCTGATAGGAATAAAGACTGAAAATGCCTGCATGTGTTAAATCTTGCTTATCATTAAAAATAGGATTTTCTTGTTTATAAAGACGCACACCGGCATTAATAGTGGTGATTAAAGTATGTCTTTGCTTGAATAATAAAAGCGACAGTTGACCCGTATATTGATCATAACTATTTGCATCTCCATCGGCATTTCGATTGGTATATTGAAAAGCCGGCTTCAGTAATACACCCTGAGATATAGGAAATGAGCTTCCTACCTCAACACGTTGATATAAGCTATCACGTTTTAACAACGCTATTTCAGAGGTATCACTTAATTGGCTCTGACCACTTAATTCATCGTCGATACTACTGCTTGCTATCGCGTATTTAAAAGTGAGCCCAGTACCTAAAATATTATCAACAGCAATTCGAGCACCACCGACTTTTTGATCAGTGGTTTGCCTTTTTGTATTAGTAACAAAAGGGTCTTCCCAAGTTTCATTGAATAAAGATAATTTAGGAAAAACGGCAACCGTTAATTTACTTTGATCTGCAAACTGATGGATCATGCCAAGTTCATATTGGAATTTTGCAGTACTAACTTGTTCGCGGCTATTGCCTAGATAGAATTGGGTGTTAAGGTTTTCTAAGGTGTATTGGATCCGCCCTAATGGATACACAAGTACTGATGAGTTAGATTGGCCACTATTATTTAAATCGTTAGTGATTTCATTATCATGATCAGTATCAAACTGTGATTCTCCTACGCTGTAGCCAGCATTAACGCTTAATGTAAACTCCCAGCCCGCTTCTTTACTGAGTGGTTGAGCGATAACAGAACAACTTATAAAAATACCCGCGGTTAAACCGCCTATTGCTTTTAACATTATCTTTATCCCCTATTGAAGTGTTTGCTTACTGTACTGCTTTATTAATATGTTTACCTGTAGCAATAAAACCAATACGTAATTTTTTTTAAATTAGCTCTTTTTTCATTACTTTAAAGAATCAAAACATGATCATGACGAAGTTATTTGATTAAGGGGGCAAGCATTTTTTCTAATCCATTTAATTTTACTTCGTACATTAACGCCAACTGCTCACCTAATTTACCTTCTGGAAAGCCTTTACCGTGAAACCACACTAAATAGGGCTCAGGTAAATGAATTAGCTTACGGCCTGCGTATTTACCAAATGGCATGGTTTGATTAATTGCATCACTTAATGCACGAGGGTTATCTAACATATTATTCCTTTGAGCAGGTGTTGACTAAGGTAATGAGTTGTTTTAATTTTAATTCAATCTCTGAAGCACTGATCTTAAAGCCAATATTTAGGCGAAAGCAATGCTTATATAAACCCAACGTACTAAAGCTTTCACCAATGCGTACATCTAATTGCTTTTCAATCGCTAGCTTTCTTAATCTAAACGTATTTAAATTGTCCACTTCAATCCATAAAACAAACCCACCAGCCGGTTGACTTATCTTACTATTAAGCGGCAAATTTTGTTGTAAATAGGTAGTAAACTGCAATGTTTGTTGAGCGAGGTGTAAGCGTATCTTTTTGAGATGGTTAAGGTAATCACCACGTTGAATAAAATTTGCTATTGCGAGTTGTAAAGGCGAAGTAATACCTTGATTCGCAAATAATCGTTGTTGTAAATAAGCTTGCAAATAACGACCTGGTAAGCACCACCCTAACCGGTAACCAGCCGCAATAGTTTTAGAAATAGATCCACACCATAGGATATACCCCTCTGTGTCCCAATGCTTTGCAGGCAAAGGAAGGACTTTTTTATAACCCAATTCGAGATACACATCATCTTCAATAATAGGAATTTTATAATGAGTCGCCAGCTCGACTAACCTTTGCTTTTGCAATGGTGTCATTGAGGTTCCCTGTGGATTCATATGTGAAGTGCAAAATAATCCCGCTTTTATTGACCCTAAATGCATTTGTTTCTGTAACTGATCAAGGTCTATCCCCTCTTGTACAGAAGGGATCTCAACAACTCGACGCTTCATAACGCCTAATAATTCCAATAAACCTGAGAAACAAGGCGAACTAATTGCGACGGCATCTCCCTCTTCAGTGATTATTTCAATTGCACTGCGTATAGCATCCAAACAACCGTGAGTGATCACACAATCTTCAGCAGAAAAATGAAAATCAATTCTTTTGAAATGATCACTTAAGCTTTCTCGCAATACCGGTTCTCCCTGCGGAGCAGGATAGTGACTGAGATGATTGCCTTGACGTTTCATTGCTCGCCGAAAAGATCCCTGTAATTTATCGATAGGAATTAACCCAGGATCGTAACGTGCAATACCTAAGGGGCAAGGATCAACAAAAGGATTATAGATAGCAGGTAAATGCGGTTTAGTAATACTACTCGTAAAAGATACAAAACTCGGCCTAGATGACTGGTCCATTAATGGTGATTGCTGCGCAACATGATATCCCGACTGAGCTTTAGCCACCAACCAGCCTAATGATTCAAGGTGTTGGTAACAGTTTAAAGCCGTCGTCATACTCACATTGTGTAACTGTTTAAATTTACGTAATGACGGCATTTTAGCATGTAATGCTAATTGCCCAGATTCGATCTGCTGCACACACTGTGTCGCTAATTGTATATAACGCATAAAACTGTACCGCCCATAAAATTGAAATTTGTATCTGTTATCTTTTTTAGTTTGTTTGATAATACTCACAAGCGCAAGCACACCTCATTTAAAATAAAGGGTCGATGATGAAAAAAAATGATTTGATACTAGGTATCTTAGTAATGATTGTCTGGGGATTAAATTTCTCTGTAATCAAATTGGGTGTCAGTGAAATTGATCCTTTATTATTAACCGCATTAAGGTTCACACTAGCAACATTACCGGCTATATTTTTTGTTAAAAAACCAAATGTTTCATGGTGGTATCTGATCATTTATGGATGGTTATTCGCAATTGGTATTTGGGGTATGGCGACATGGTCTATCGAAGCGGGTTTAAGTGCTGGTATGGCATCAGTATTGCTACAAATGAATGTAGTATTCGGTTTATTCTTAGGTTATTTTTTACTAAAAGAACCGCTGCCAATTAATAAAGTCATTGGCAGCGGTATTGCTTTAGCAGGGTTATTATTAAGCTTAACCGTCACTGACGGTTCAGTAACTCAACTAGGGTTAATGTTAATATTATTCGCTGCTATATCGTGGAGTTTAGCGAGCATCACAGTCAAAAAAGCGGCAACCAAACAAATCTTTGCCTTTAGTTTATGGGCGATGGCTTTTGCACCTGCTCCTTTGTTTCTTATCGTCTATTTACAATCAGGTAGCGATGTTTTTGTACAACTGCCAGAACAACTCAATGAACGGGTCATTTTCTCTGTATTATTTCAAGCGTATCCGGTTACTTTATTAGGGTATTGGATTTGGAATCGTTTATTAGTGACTTATCCATTAACAACGGTTGCTCCCCTCACTTTATTAGTGCCCGTGTTTGGATTATTAGGGGGGGTATTGTTTTACCAAGAGACGGTAGGTCTGATTAAGTTGATTGCTTTTTTATGTGTGATCAGCGGAATTTTAATTAGTTTTGTTAATACTAAATTGATCACTAAACTGAAATCGCGATACATTTGAGTTACTTAACCTCAACCCGGGGTAATAAATACAAAATTAATATCATAATCAATTAGTTATAATTTCTCACAATACAGTTTTGTGTAGTTCAAGGCAAATCAGCATAGCAATAACTGATTATTGATAGCTGATTTAACACAGAAATACACGGAAATAGCTGCGCGGTATCGGTTGGATGATCCCGAGCTGAGGTTGCTTATTAAAGTAGTGAGTTGAAACAGAATATTGAAGCATTTTACTGACTAAAATATACGACCAGTGGGATAACACTTTTATCGACGTCTGATGCATTAAAGAATTAACGGATTTACTATAAAAAACAGGTAAACTAGATCCGCTTTATCACCTTATTAATATGACAGAGATACTTTATGCCCTACCAAGCTGCTATTTTCGATATGGATGGTCTATTACTGGATACTGAACGAGTTTGCATGCAAGCCTTCGAAAAGGCCTGCCAACAGTTATCACTGCCTTTTGTGAAAAGCGCTTACTTAAAAATTATTGGTCGTAATGCTCAAGGTATTGAAGCAGCGATCATGTCGCATTATGCACAGTATATTGAGTATGCACCATTACGTAAGGCTTGGATGGATGGTTATTGGCCGATTGTTGAGCACCAAGCTATTCCGGTTAAATCAGGTGTGATCAATTTGCTTGAATGGCTTAAATCACAAAATATCCCTGTTGGCGTCGCCACATCAACACATAATAAATTAGCGGCAACAAAATTAAAGTTGGCGGGACTTGATCATTATTTTCAACATATTAGTAGTGGTTGCGAAGTTACTCGTGGTAAACCTGATCCCGAGATATTCTTACTCGCTGCACAACGCTTAAATGTTGCCCCTGAGCAGTGTTTAGCCTTTGAAGACTCAAGTAATGGTGTTATCTCTGCCATAGCCGCAAAAATGCAAGTCTTTCAAGTACCTGATCTGGTTATTCCAGATCAACAAGTGATTGCATTAGGTCACCATATAGCATCTTCACTAGATCATGTGTTAACGCACCTTAAACAGCAAAACAACAAGTAAATACTTAACCTTTTTTTTTGTTAACGCACATCAATACTCATTGATGTGCGTTGCTTTTTATCTAAAGCGACATTTTAATCCACAGCTATTTCTTGATCTACAAAGATAAGCTCTTGAGTGGCGAAACCATACTTAGCAGCAGTATTAATAAAGTCCTGTTTCACGGTATCACTCACTTGTGGAGTTCGTGACAACAACCATAAATAATCATGATTATAACTACTGATAAAAGCATATTGATAGTCCACTTTATCCATCTTAAAGATAATATAAGACCCGTAAAATGGACCAAAAAAAGAAACTTTTAAATGCCCTGTATTTTTATCATCAACAAAATAAGCTTTTCCAACCGCTTCTTGCCATTCATTATCTTCTTTCGAGTAACCTCTATTAATGACTTTAATACCGCCATCTTCACGCATTGAATAAGTGGCAGAAACTTGATCCAGACCTCGTTCAAAAGAATGGTCTAAACGCGCTATTTCATACCAAGTACCTAAATAACGATCACTTTCAAAGTGTTTAACTGCCTGCATACCTTCGGGTACACCAGTACATGCTGTTTGTAACAAAATGGCCGTCAGTAATAATAAAATTTTCATTTTGATCCCTCATTTACGCTCGTTTTTGTAGCTAAGGATGAGCCACATAAAACAGTCTGGTGTTATACGCCATTAAAGTAAACAAAGATCATTCAGTATTTTAGTAGATGAATTTTCTCCCCGCTGTTATGACAGATCACGATTACGAAGGCGAATAAATTCACGCGGCGTAATGCCACTCCAACGCTTAAAAGCACGTACAAAGTTATTAGGGTGCGTATACATCAGCTTTTCCGCTAATATTTCATATTCATACACATTTTGATCAATAAGTTCACAAGCCTGCTGAAAACGCACTTCATCGAAAACCTGGCGCAAAGACGAGCCCTGCCCCTGCAGTTTTCTTTTTAAAGTACGAACACTTATATCTAATGAAGCAGAAATATTCTCCGCTAACCAATCCTGACCAAAATACCCCTGTTTTAATAAAAGCTTGAAGGCTTGTAAAAAATCATTAGGTATAGGGTCAATCTCAGCTAACTGCGGTAAATCAATAGCTGGGTTGTGTTTATTTAATAAACGTCGATCTATCGCGATTGCCGAATAGCTGTGCCCTAATTTAATATCGGTACCTTTAAAGAATCGAGAGTGTTCAATTCCAACTGCCTCTGTATCTTTTAATTTAATCTGTTTAGGTTGCCAGCCATGCCCTAAATAATGTTCAACTAACAAACAGATAAAAGTGAGCACGTGCTGTTCAACTTGCCAAGCTCCTTGTTTGACATGCCGAGAGTGCGGCTGGCAGATCCAAATATTTTGCTTGTCTTCCTTTAGCAAAAAAATGTTATTACTATTGTGAAGACTAATGTGACGAGTTAATAACAGTAAAGCTTGATGAAGATTATCAGCATTCACCAAACATTTAGTAAATTCACCATACTGTGATAAATCACTTTGCTCTGTTAACCAAGTCGCCAAATGCGGCATATTGGTATAATCAGCAGCAAGCTTTAAAAAGTGCCAAATTTTCTTTTCTATAATCAGTTCGTTAGGCTGAATTGGGGTAGCAAAATATAGCCCTGCTTTTTCCAATAAAGATTCAACGGGAAGCGATAATGCGTGCAGGTTTTGAATCACTGCATTTAAGTGACTTGCTCTAATTAAATGTAGACTTGTGGGCATCTATAACACCTCATATTGATAAAATGATGTACTTACTTTTAATAAAAAAACCTAAAGTAATCAAAATAGTATATGCACAGATAAAATTTATGCGCGAAAAAATACCTCAAAAAGAGTACTTAATTCAAGATTTTTACAAAATCAATGAGACCGATTGTTCTTCATGTATGATAATTTGTATTTTTTGTAGGAGTGTGTAGGAAAATGAGCAATATAAAACAACAACAAATAATAGAAGCTGCCTTTGCACTTTTTTATCAAAAGGGGTTTCATGCCGTTGGTATCAATGAAATTATCAAGCAATCACAAGTTGCAAAGAAGACACTCTATAATCATTTTAAAAATAAAGATGCACTAATTCTTGCTACGTTAGAATGGCATCATCAACAAATCATAGAGCACTTACAAAAAAGTATTACCTTAGCAGTACCGGGCAAAGATAGTATCTTGGTTATTTTTGAGCAGTTAGATGCTTGGCTTAATGGGAAAGTGACACAATTACCGACCTTCAATGGTTGTTACTTCACTCAAGCACATAAAGAATTTTCTATGCTAAATCCCGAGATAACTGCATCCTGCTTACACCATAAACAAACCTTTCAGAATATTTTTAAAAAACAGGTAGAAGATTTCGAAAAAGATGCTCAAAAAAATCGCTTGATTGTTGATTTATTGACCTTGTTAAAAGAAGGTGTCATCGCAAACGAGCAAATATTCCAACAAAAATTTAGCGCTCAACAGGCCATCTTTTACATTGAAAATATGTTACGTTTCAAGCGTTAATATAAGTACGCCCTAAGTAACAAGCTTACAGAGCATAGTAATTGCTAACTAATAAGTAATATAAAAATTGCTTAAATGATTTCTATTCGTATAATGCCCCGCACAATTAATGCGCTGAATTTACGTTTCAGTTAGCAAACAGAGGAATAAAAAATGCAAAATACAGTGGTTTGTGCGCTATACCGATTTGTTGACCTAGCAAATTATGAAGAAATTCAAACACCATTACTTAACATAATGAATGCGAATCAAGTAAAAGGTACTTTGTTATTAGCAAGCGAAGGTATCAACGGCACTATTGCTGGTGATCAAGAGGGTATTGATAATGTACTTAATTGGTTAAAATCAAACCCTTCTTTAACCGATTTAACAGCAAAATTTTCATTTGATACAGAAAACCCATTTTACCGCACAAAAGTAAAACTAAAAAAAGAAATTGTAACTTTGGGTGTTGAAGGTATTGATCCGAATCGTGTCGTAGGGACTTACGTTAAACCTAAAGATTGGAATGCCCTGATCAGTGATCCAGAGGTATTATTGGTCGATACTCGAAATGATTATGAAATTAGCATTGGTACTTTTAAAAATGCTGTCGATCCAAAAACAACTAATTTCCGTGAATTTCCACAATACGTTAAAGAAAATTTAGACCCTAAAAAACATAAAAAAATTGCTATGTTTTGTACCGGTGGAATTCGTTGTGAAAAATCAACTGCTTACTTAAAAGAGCAAGGTTTTGGTGAAGTTTATCACCTTGAAGGTGGTGTACTTAAATATCTTGAAGAAGTGCCAGAATCAGAAACCATGTGGGAAGGTGAGTGCTTTGTCTTTGATAATCGCGTATCAGTAAACCACCAGCTTGAAAAAGGTCAATATGACCAATGCCATGGTTGCCGTTTACCGATCACTGAAGAAGACAAAAAATCAGAAAAGTATATGCAAGGCGTAAGTTGTCATCAATGCCATGACAGTTTATCTGAGCAACAAAAATTGCGTTTTTTAGAGCGTGAAAAGCAAATTCGTCTTTCGCAGGGGCGTGGTCAAGCACATATTGGCTCGGATGCTTTAACACAATTAGAAGAAAATAGAGCAAAAAAACAAGCAGTAAAAATGCAGCAACGCTGCAGCTTATAAGATTACGATCAACAATATCAACGGCGAGTGATCGCTGTTGATATCAATTTATTCAGATTTAAAGCCCCTGCCACAATAACTCAATCACTTTCTTTTTAATATCTATCGCTTAAAAACTACGTTTTAATTAAATAGCCATAAGAAAAGCGTTTCCTCCGAGTAAACAAAGTTGATCTTTGAGTTGATACCACTCGTACTCTTTGATTTGATAGTATGTATTTTCTTTCCATTAACACGGCTCACATTGCGCAATAAACAGTCAATAAAAGTGTTATGTGAACCTAAGAATTAGTTAAAGTACAAAAAAACACACAAAGGCCCTACTAAATTATTGAAAGGTGCTAAGGTTAAATGAGTATTTTATTGAGCAACTTACAAACAATTTTAAATCAAAAAGATACATCACCATTACTGTTAATGTGCAAATCCTTAACTATCAGTAAAATAATTAAACTTTAATTAACACTTGCCGATATAGACAAATCAACCTGTACTTAAAAGTACGCTATTTACCCTCTTCAAAGCAGTGTTTAATATATATGCAACAACAAATTTCAACGTTTTTTCAATATAGTGATTATAATTTATTCATTGTTTCTACGCACAACCCAATATTAGTCATTTTATCAATATTGATCGCTATCCTTGCTTCTTTTATGGGGTTTCAAGTTGCATCTCAAGCAAAGCATACAACGCCCGCCCGTAAAAGTTTATTACTACTAATTGGCAGTATTGCTTTAGGAGGTGGTGTCTGGTCAATGCACTTTATTGGCATGCTCGCTCTGGAGTTATGTACTAGTGTTTCCTATCAGTTTGAGTTAACGACGCTCTCTATTTTACCTGCAGTAGCCGCTTCTTGGGTGGCACTTAATTTACTTACAAACCACCAAATTCAAAGGAAGCAGTTAGTCTATAGCGGTGTTCTGGTTGGTTCAGGTATTGGAACTATGCACTATGTCGGTATGGCGGCGATGGAGATGGCCCCTTTACTTCGTTATGACCTACCTTTGTTTATCCTCTCTATTATTGTCGCTATCAGCTTGGCAATATTAGCACTGTGGATAAGCTTTGGTTTAGATAAAAAGGCATCATTGCAATACAGTAAAAATACAAAACTAACCATTTCAAGTTGTGTTATGGGAGCGGCCATTGCTGGTATGCATTACACAGGTATGCTTGCAGCTCGTTTTGTATTGCCACCCGGCATCGAGCTATCACAACAAAGCAGCAATGTATCAACGTTATTGGCACTGGGAGTCACAACCATTACCGTAGTGATCATTTTTCTAGTGTTAGGCATAAATTTAATTATTCGCTATAAAGATATTTCAGCCACTGCAACCAATAATGAAAGACGACTGCTTGCCACTATGGACACTGCTATCGATGGCATTATTACGATTGATGCTGAGCGTATTATTATTAGCGTCAATAATGCAGTATCAACATTATTAGGATGGCAACCAGAAGAGTTAATTGGCAATAATGTCAAAATGTTAGTGCCTGTACCTTTTCAGCATAATCATGATCAATATGTGGATAATTACCTACAAACTAGAGAAGCAAAAATAATCGGCAAAGGCCGTGAAGTAGAAGCGCTTTGTAAAAGCGGTGAAAAAATCCCAGTACGTTTAGGAATTGGGCATGTAGAACTGAATAACCAACATATGTTCGTGGCCTTTATTTCTGACTTACGTGAGCGTAAAGCCATGGAAAACACACTGCGAAAAAAAGAATCTAAGATCCGTTCCTTGGTCACTAATATTCCCGGTATTGCTTATCGTTGTATCGATAGACCGGGTTGGCCAAATATTTTTATTAATGATGAAGTTGAAAAAATATTGGGTTACCCAGCTGAAGACTTCTTATTACCTTACCCTAAACGTAGTATTGCAGACTTTGTACATCCAGAAGATATGCCAACTATCGCACAGACTAATTTTCGACACACAAACGGCTTTAAGCTTGAATTTAGAGTTATTGACCGTAACAGCAAAGTAAAATGGGTACTGGGTCACGGTCGCTCATCAAAGGATGAAAACTCAGAAGATTATTTTCTTGATGGTTTCATCATGGACATTACAGACCGTAAAAAAATGGAATCAGCTTTAATTGCAGAAAAAGAAAAAGCTGAGCAAGCCGCGGCAACTAGAGCTGCTTTTTTAGCAAATATGAGCCATGAAATTCGCACTCCAATGAATGCCATTATTGGTTTTAGTGATATTTTATTGGATGAAGAACTCAGTATTCATCAAAGAAAACAACTCAATACTATTAATCAATCAGCTAAGTCCTTATTGCATATTCTAAATGACATTTTGGATAGTGCGAAACTGGATAAAGGTAAATTTCAGCTCGAATATCGGGATTTTTCGCTAGTCGAAGAAGTCGATTCAGTGGTATCAACATTATGGTTGCAAGCCCAACATAAAAATTTAGATATTAATCTTAATATAGAAAAAAATATTCAACGCTTCTACCATGGTGCACCTGATCGATTAAGGCAAGTACTCACTAACCTGGTTGGAAATGCAATCAAATTCACCGAACAAGGGCATGTTGATATTGCTATAAAAAGTGAAGCTGATGGTTTTTTAACCTTTGCTATTACAGACACTGGCATCGGTATGACTCAGCAACAACTAGCCGCTATTTTTGATGCATTTGCACAAGCAGATGAATCCATGAGTCGCCGTTTTGGAGGCACCGGGTTAGGTACCACTATCAGCAAACAGCTAGTTGAATTAATGGGAGGCACAATTTCGGTGAGTAGCGAGTTTGGCAAAGGCTCTACTTTTACTTTTACGCTTCCTGTAAAAATTGCGATAGCATCTACAGCAGCAGACAAAAAACAAGATCAAGTTCTCCTACCACAACTGAGTGTATTGATTGTCGATGATATTGAGCAAAATATTGATTTATTAAGCTTGATCTTAAAACGACACGGACATGTAATTTCCGTTGCAAGAAATGGTGAGCAAGCACTATTAAAAATGGAAAGCGAAGGGTTTGATGTCGTCTTGATGGATATACAAATGCCAGTAATGGACGGTTTGACAGCTACAGAACAAAGACGAACCTATGAAGCAGAAAATGGGCTGGCACGATTACCAATCATAGCCTTAACAGCGAGCGTGCTGCCTCAAGATAAAAAATCTGCACAACTTGCAGGAATGGATGGTTTTGCCAGCAAACCCATCGATATTCGGCAGTTAATAGGTGAAATTGCGAAGACTATTATTATTGAGCAAGTAGACACTTCACCCAAACAGCCAGTTTCAACACAAAAAGCAACGATTGACCTTGAGAAGGGCATTGATTTGTGGGGATCGAAAACAAATTTATTTCATGAAATCATAAACTTTTTAAACAAGTCAGAACATGAACTCTGTTCACTAGTGTCATTAGTACAAAGTAATGATTGGTCCAAGCTAGAAGATATTGCACATAAATATAAGGGTGTTGCTGGTAATTTAGCACTGAATCAACTGATGCTGGCGTTTACTGAGTTAGAGCAAATAACCCGTAAACACAAACAAAGCGATGCTTTATTATTGATTGAGACGGTTCAAGATGAAGTTGATGCCATTAGTAAATGCGCGCAGAAAATGAGCAGTAAAACGCATAAAAAAGTACAAAGTAAACTTAAGGCAATATCTAAAGAACAGTTACTTAATACTTTATTAACCTTACAGAAATACGTTACCAATAATGAATTCGATGATGACTTATTAGATACACTTCAAGCCAATGCTGCGGGGTACGATAAACAAGTTACGCCTATCATCATTGCATGTAATGACTTTGATTTTGATTTAGCTTCAAGCCATATCAAGGCGTTTATCGACTCGTTACGATCCAATATTTAAATGATTAATAGGTGAATTGAATGCCAAATAGTAAACAGAATGTGCTTGTTATCGATGACGAGCCTATTAACTTAAAAGTATTGAACAATATCCTGAAGGATACCTATAAACTGACTTTTGCAAAAAGTGGTGCGGAAGCATTACGCTTAATAGAAAAAGAACAACCTGATTTAATATTACTTGATGTAATGATGCCAGAAATGACAGGCTATCAGGTATGTGAGCACTTAAAACAAACTACTTTATATAAGTCTATTCCTATTATTTTTGTCACTGCTTTAAACGATGCCGTTGATGAAGCCAAAGGTTTGAATATGGGGGCTGTAGACTATATTTCAAAACCTGTAACACCTGCGGTAGTGAAAGCTCGTGTAAAAACACACCTATCATTGGTTGATGTTAATGAATTAAAGCGTACTCGATTACAAATAATACAACGTTTAGGTCGAGCTGCAGAATACAAAGATAATGAAACAGGTATGCATGTGATGCGCATGAGCCATTACTCTAAAATAATTTCTTTGGCTTATGGCCATTCAATGAAAGAAGCGGATGCTTTATTTCATGCCGCACCGATGCATGATATTGGAAAAATAGGCATTCCTGACAGCATCATGCTTAAACCGGGTAAATTAACTAGCGAAGAATTCAGCATCATGCAAAAACATCCGGAAATAGGCGCTGAAATACTCGGAGAGTCTGATTCTGATTTAATTGAGTTAGCTAAAGTCGTTTCTATGACACACCATGAGAAATGGGATGGAACAGGCTACCCTAAGCAATTAAAGGGAGAAAACATTCCTATTGAAGGACGTATCGTCGCCCTAGCAGATGTTTTTGATGCATTAACCAGTGTGCGCCCTTATAAAGAGGCTTGGACGGTTGAAAAAGCCGTTGAGTTTATTACTTCGCAAAAAAATAAACACTTTGACCCAGAGCTAGTTGACTTATTTGTAAGTAAGCTGGACAAAATTGTAGAGATAAAAAATCGCTGGAAAGATTAGATTATGAAAGTCTTTTGATAAGCGATAGCGCCTTTCAGCCCTAACAATAAAGCTTGTTAAACGAGGTTATTATTTAAAAAATAATCGAACAATAAACAGACTTCATGAACAAAATAGGCGATAATCCGCGCTTACAAAATTTCAGGTGCTCAAAAATTCACCAGCCTAGCACCCATTTATAAAAATATAGTTTCAGGAAATTTATTTATGTCCCAAGTTGGCACTCTTTTTATTGTATCTGCCCCAAGTGGCGCAGGGAAATCTAGCCTTATTAAGGCATTATTAGCAGAAAATAGCGATCACCCTGCTCAAGTATCAATTTCACATACCACACGTTTACCGCGTCCAGGTGAAGTAGATGGTGAACATTACCATTTTGTTAGTAAAGCAGAGTTTGAACAGTTAATTTCAGAAAATGCATTTTTTGAATGGGCTGAAGTGTTTGGTAACTATTACGGAACCTCTCGCATCACTATTGAAGAGTCCTTGCAACAAGGCATCGATATCATGCTAGATATTGATTGGCAAGGTGCTCGTCAGGTACATCAAGTTATGCCAAACGCTAAAGGTATTTTCATCTTACCTCCGAGCCGCGCAGAGTTAGAAGCGCGCTTGAACAAGCGTGGCCAAGATAGTGCTGAAGTCATTGCGCAACGTATGGAAAAAGCACAATCAGAAATGTCACACTATAATGAATATGATTATTTAATCGTCAATGACGATTTTGATACAGCTATACGCGAGTTTTCTGCTATTGTACGCGCACTGCGTAATGAGCAAGAAAAACAAGCGATAAAACACAGTAAAACCATCAAAGAGTTATTAGAAGTATAAACTCTATACTAAGGTGCTGGATCAATTCGTATTTTGCACATATAATAACCGCCCTTTTTTATGTAATTAACTTTTGGAGTTCAACAATGGCACGAGTAACCGTTGAAGATGCAGTAAATGTAGTAGGCAACCGTTTTGATCTAATCTTAATGGCTTCTCGCCGAGCTCGTCAGCTTGCTACTGGAGGTAAAACACCTTTAGTTGATCCAGAGAATGACAAACCAACCGTGATTGCTTTACGTGAAATTGAAGAAAACTTAATTACTAATGAGTTAATGGATATTCAAGATCGTCAAGAAAGACATGAAAAACAAGCTGCTGAATTAGCTGCTGTTGCTGCAATTGCTGAAGGTCGTGGTTAAATACTAACTGACCTTATAAAAATGAAAAAGCGCTGATCATGTAAATGTTCAGCGTTTTTTTATGGCTAAAAAAATACTATCGATTGTATTAAATAGGTGGCTTAAATTTGCTGCTGGAAAATGAATTAGGTTGAGCATAGATTGATGTAAAGGTTATTTCCTTTAACGAACTTACAATAAAAAATACCTAATTTTAACCCGCGAAATAATCCACTTAATTATTCTAATTGATGTAATTAGTATAATCAGGAAAAAATTTTGTTTACTTTATTACTCCCCGCTCTCGCTATTATTATCGGTTTTGTGTTGCTTATCTGGAGTGCTGATAAGTTTGTCTTAGGCGCGTCTAATACTGCACGCAGCTTTTCTATATCTCCTCTCATAGTCGGTGTTGTTATTGTTGGCTTAGGCACCTCTGCCCCTGAGATGCTAGTATCTGCAATGGCTGCCGCTGATGGCAATACCGGTTTATCAATTGGTAATGCTATCGGTTCTAATATCACTAATATTGGTTTAATGTTAGGGATCACTGCAATGCTTTATCCATTGCAAATTCACTCAAAACTACTCAAACGTGAGATGCCCGTTTTACTCGCTATTATTACCTTAAGCTATTTTATTCTCTGGGATAGGGAACTCAGTTTTGCGAATGGTTTATTATTGCTAACACTTATGTTTTTGATGTTAGCTTTCACTATTTGGGAAGCTAAAAATCAACCTGACGATGCCCTGTCACAGGAAATATTAGAGGAGCTACCGGAACAGGTTAGTAAAGGAGAAGCCATTAAATGGTTGTTGATAGGCATCTTTATTTTGATCGCATCTTCTCGAATTTTAGTCTGGGGTGCCGTTGAAATTGCAGAATACTTTCAAGTCAGTGATTTGATTATTGGATTAACCATTGTGGCCATTGGCACCAGTCTGCCTGAGTTAGCTGCAACGATTACCGCAGCGCGTAAAAAAGAATATGACCTCGCACTGGGTAATATTATTGGGTCTAATATATTCAATATACTCGGCGTAATGGCATTACCAGGACTTATTCGTCCAGGCACATTTGATAGCGTTGTATTAACCCGAGACTATCCAGTGATGTTAGGTTTAACCATCGCCTTACTGATATTCTCTATTGCTTGGCGTAAAGGCACAACTGGCGTTTTAGCGCGCGTTGAAGGTGGTTTATTATTAGCCGCTTATATCGGTTATATGTTTTGGTTATACACTGGCCTAATTGAAACGGTTGTTTAGTGTTAATTTAATTACAACAAAAAAATAAAAATTTAAAGGTGCTAAAGATATACTTTAGCGCCTTTTTTCTTTTAAAAAGTAAAACCCATAAATTGCAATAAATTGTCTATGATTAATAAAACACTTGTCGGCTTCAATATTGAAGTGCATAAGGACTAAGCAGCACCAAGCAGCAAAAAGTACCCGCCCTCCTATTAAGACAATAGGTCCAAGTGTTCTGGCGGCGAGGCGTATAAATAAATAAGAGTGATCCTTCCTAGATAGCAACGAGTATTATTTACAGGGTCTAGCCGTATAAAACTTGCTAAGCCCATTTTTAATTCCTCAATCAATAATTGTGGTGTATAGCTAATAATTACTCCCTCTAATTGTTGTGCACTTTTATTATTCATACCATTCCACTTAATTAAATGGTTAAAAATTACGAAGGAAAAATCAATGAGGGCAAGGCGTTTGATTGAGTAATAGCTAGCTATTGGAATTGAGAACTACGGATTGAAAACAACAAAGTGTTCGTTAATTTTAATCAGCAATATTGATCAGGTTTTTATGCAGAATTGTATCATTTAGATAGCAGGTATAAAAAAGCCCAGCGTGTTAACACTAGGCTATTTATTCCAAAATAAAAATTAATTTTTATTTTGCGTTTAATACTTCTTCTGAAAAAGCTTCATTTGTTGCCTTCACTTCAGATGCAACATTTACTGGTGCTGTATTTTTTCTATGTGTTAAATAAAGTGGGATGGTTGCAAATACTACTCCACCTACAATGTTACCCAAAATGGTAGGGATCAAGTTAAAGTTTAACCATGTTGCAATACCAAAATCAGCACCTAAAATCATACCGAGAGGGAAAAGGAACATGTTTACCACTGTATGTTCAAATACTAACGCGAAGAAGATAAAGATAGGTAGCCACATAGCGGCCACTTTACCTGCAACAGAGCGTGATGTCATACCACCAATAACACCTAAACAGACCATCAGGTTACAAAAAATAGCGCGTACAAAACAAGTTATCCAGCCATCCATGCCTAGGTTTTCAAAACCAACGGTACGTGCTGTTGAGACTGCAATAAATTTCTGTGCCACAGCATTAGGGTCAATTGAAAAATTCATAGTTAATGAAATCGCAATCAAGTAAGCCACGATTAATGAACCAATTAAATTACCTAATCCAATCAGTCCCCAACAACGAAAAATACTCGCCCATGAAACACCTGGACGGTTATCAAATTTAGCCAACGGCGCTAAACCAAAAGCACCTGTTACTAAGTCAAAACCCATCAGGCTTAAAATACAAAAGCCAACTGGAAAGACAAGTGCACCAACAAGGCCAACGCCTGTTTGTACAATAGCTGTGATAGCAACAACAACGGCAAGTGACAAAATAATGCCTGCCATGGTGCCACGTAAAAGCAGATCGCCAGTACTCGTTTTTGTTTTAGCTTCGCCAGCATCGATCATGGTTTTTACGAAGTCAGTAGGTTTAATGTAAGACATAATATTGTCCCTATTGGTTAAAGTTTAAAGTTAAAATTGAATAGTAAAAGGCTTCCTACTTACCTCATGAATCACGATCATCACGTCCATAAGTAAGAAGCATTTGAGCTATTTAATCTTTACAGTTGAGCTTTTTATAACTGAACCTCGATGTTGCCTTCTTTGACTCGTGTTTTATAAGTCGCCACTGATACTTGATCACTTTCTAAACATGAACCATCGATTAAGTTAAAACGTTGTTTTTTAAGTGGCGAAGCAACCCACAACTGCTCTTTGTGTTCGCAAATAATGCCGCGAGACAATACATTTGAACGAGAAAATGGGTCCATATTATCAATGGCAAAGACCTGTTCTTTTTCGCTTGGACGAAATATGGCAATTTGCTTACCTTCAATTAGTGCACAAACACCGGTTCCTATATAGATGTTGTTAAACGCACAAACTGGGATCCATTTACTCATTACACTTCCTCCAAATTGATTTTGTATGTTGGGGCTTTTTCTTCAATGAATGCAGGACGTTTTTGATCGCGTATCGGCGTAAATACAACATTTTCATCGTGTAAATCGCTGTTAATAAAATGCGCAAAACGTTTTAATTGATTATCATCAGAGAGTGTTTCTGTCCACTCACACTTATAGCGACCAATTGCTGCAGCCATATCCATTTCAAGTTGATCATTAATACCTAGTTTATTGTCGATAATCACTTTTTTCAGATAATCTATACCGCCATCTAGGTTCTCTAACCAAACTGAAGTACGTGTCGCTTTATCTGCAGTACGCACATAGAACATGACAAAACGGTCTAGGTATTTAAGCATTGTTTCTTTATCAAGATCAGTGGCGAATAGATCTCCGTGGCGCGGCTTCATACCACCATTACCACACACGTACATGTTCCAACCACTATCGGTTGCGATAAAACCAACATCTTTACCCTGTGCTTCTGAACACTCTCGCGTACAACCTGAAACACCAAATTTCATTTTATGTGGCGTACGTAACCCTTTATAACGGTTTTCCAGTTCAACACCGAGGCCAATACTGTCCTGCACACCAAAACGACACCAAGTATTACCTACACAGCTTTTCACCATACGCAGTGCTTTGGCATAGGCTTGACCCGTTTCAAAACCAGCTGCGATTAATTGCGACCAAATATCAGGTAAATCACCTTTATGCGCACCGAATAAAGCGATACGTTGTGCGCCTGTTACTTTAGTATAAAGCTCATACTGATCCGCCACACTTGCCAAAGCAGACAAAGCTTTAGGCGTCACTTCACCGCCGGGCATACGTGGGATAACCGAGTACGTACCATCTTTTTGCATATTACCGAGGAAAATATCATGGGTATCATGCAGACCATTATTATCGCTAGAAAGAATGTACTCACTCCAACAAGACGCAAGAATAGATCCTACCGTTGGTTTACAGACTTCACAGCCGTAACCGCTACCGTATTTTGCTAATAACTCAGAGAAGGTTTTAATGCCTTCAACGCGTATCAGATGGAATAACTCTTGACGAGAATAAGCAAAATGCTCACAAATATAATCATTAACTTCCACACCGAGTTTCGACAATTCAGAGTTTAATAGTTGAGTTACTAAAGGAATACAGCCACCACAACCTGTACCTGCACTGGTTTCCATTTTTATTGCATCAAGCGTGTGGTGACCCGCTGCAACTGCATCAGCAATATCACTTTTCTTAACATCAAAACATGAACAAATTTGTGCTGTATCAGGTAATGAATCAACACCCAATGATACTTTTTCACCACCAGCATGAGCAGGTAGGATCAACGTGTCTGGGTGCTTCGGTAGCTCAATCCCATTAAGTTTGTATTGCAGTAAATCGCTATAACTTTCTGTATCACCAACCAGTACTGCACCTAATAATGATTTACCATCTTCAGAAACAATAATACGTTTATAAACTGATGCGTTTTCATCAACGTAAACATAGCTTTTACAGTTCGGAGTACGTCCATTTGCGTCACCAATACTACCTACATCTACACCTAGTAATTTTAGTTTAGCGCTCATATCAGCGCCTTCGAATTCATTTTCGCGGCCAAGGATATTATCAACAGCCACTTTTGCCATGTTGTAACCTGGCGCTACTAAGCCAAAGAACTTGTCATTCCAAGAAGCACATTCACCAATAGCATAAACATCCGGATCAGAAGTCATACACTGGTTATTGATAGCTATCCCGCCGCGCGGTCCAATTTCAAAACCACATTGTCTAGAAAGCCTATCCTGTGGACGAATACCCGTTGAGAAAACTATAAAATCAACTTCTAATGAAGTGCCATCGGCAAATTTTAGCGTGTTACGCGCCGTTTCACCCGATGCTATAATCTCCTGCGTATTTTTGCCCGTATGAACATTAACGCCAATACTTTCAATTTTTTGGCGTAACATCTGTCCGCCTTGTTGATCGAGTTGCTCAGCCATCAATACAGGTGCAAATTCGATAACATGCGTTTCTACGCCAAGTGCTTTTAATGCACCTGCAGCTTCTAAACCTAATAAACCACCACCGACAACAACACCGCTTTTACTGCGTTTTGCAGTTGCTTCAATTGCATTTAGATCTTCAATGGTACGATAAACAAAACAATCTTGGCTTTCATTACCTTTAATCGTAGGTACCCAAGGGTAAGAGCCCGTTGCCATTACTAATTTATCGTAAGCAACTTCACGCCCAGTTTGAGAAAGAACTATTTTTTTCTGACGATCAATGGTTAAAGCTCGTTCACCAATTAAAACTTCAATATTATGTTTTTCGTAGAAACCTTCTTTCACTAAAGAAAGTTCTTCGGCTGTATGATGAGAAAAGTAAGAAGATAAATGCACGCGATCATAGGCAACGCGTGGTTCTTCACAAAAAGCTGTAATGGAAAATTTTTCAAGATCAGCCTTTTCAACAAAATCTTCAATAAAACGGTGGCCAACCATCCCGTTACCAATAATTACTAATTTTTGTTTACTCATAATTTCCTCATTCACCAGCTAAAACTAAATTCCAGTGAAAGATAACCTAACTTCATAAATGGAACTTGATAGATATCAAGAGAAGTTGCATAAGTGTTAAAAATGAAAATTTAAAAGTAGTTTTTTTAAAAAAATCAACAAAAACCATTATTATTTTAAGGTTATTGTGGCTTTTGTCGTATTTTTATAGTGAATGAGGAGGGAATTAAACAATTAGCCATGATCATGCCATGGCTAAGGTTATTAATAATAGGAAGCTAGCAGATGACTTTATAGATATCTGGAAAGATAAATTGATAGTTTAACTGTACTTTAACTTTTTCATTACATACAATTTTACTAACCGCGTTATCAGAAAATTGACAATTTGGTTCAGGATAACCCAGTGACTTTGCCATTGTAGAATAATAGTCACTTTTACTAGGATGGTTATCTGCACAACCATTAAAAATTTCTCCCCATGCGCCTTGTGCTATCACAACTTTAACCAGCTTAATACAATCAAGTTGGTGAATGAGATTAACCTTTGCATCACCATCTCTAATACTTTTTCCCGATGCAAAAAAACGTCCCGGATGACGCTTGGGGCCAATTAATCCGGCAAAACGAATCACCGAACAATCAAAAGCAGGGTTATCTGTAAACAGTTTTTCAATAAGCCGTAAGTTTGTTTCATGCGTTAACGTATCACTCTCTTTACACCACCCCTGATCATTTGCATACACGGAGGTTGAGCTAACAAACAACACATGTTTGATAGGGCTTTTTTCTATTTCAGCAACGAGAGCCTGATAAGCAGTGAATTGTTTACTGGTGATATTGATAATCAGTGTTTCAGCTTGTAAAAAAGGTAAAACATCCGTTAGTTCATTCTCAATATCAACAACATATGACTTTAAGTTTTGCTCACTTAATTGTTTGGCTTTAGCCTGTGACCGAGTGGATACGCGAATGTTTTTTCCATCTTGCTGTAAGCTTTTTGCGAGCGGTAAACCTAACCAACCGCTACCTAATATACTAATAATGCTATTTTCATTACTCACTTTTATTTCCTTATTAATACACTTACCTGATTCTATAGGGCATAAAATATTAACGTAATACTGAAGCTTGTAACTGCTCACGACGTTGTTTAGTGCTAATAATAATCGTCTCTTTACGCGGACTGGATGCTTGCGACCACTCTTTAATTTCATCCAGACTACGGAAACATCCCATACAAATATCTTGATCATTTAAACAGCAATTACTAATACATGGAGAAGGAGGAATCTGCATCTTTTTTCCTTAGTTGATCATACGTTGCTTTATCATTTCTTTTCTGTCGCTTACGGATCGGTTACAATTTTGCCTTATTAATTTAATAACAAAGAGAAGTAAATGAAAATAATTCGCTGGCTATTAGGCCGTTTAATTTTAACGTTGAATTTCATTTTTGCACCCAAAAAACGTCAACGTACAGAAGATCAACAACAAAAAGTTGACCAAGAAACACAAAGCTTACAATTATATCAGTTTCAAGCTTGTCCTTTTTGCGTCAAAGTACGTCGAGCAATGCGCCGTAATGCACTCAATATTCAACTCGTTGATGCAAAACAAGCTGATAACCAACAACAATTAGCAGAACAAGGCGGAAAAGTTAAGGTGCCTTGTTTACGTATTGAAGAAGGTAACAAAGTCACTTGGATGTATGAATCTTCAGATATTATCCAGTATTTAGAGAATAGATTCGCCTAATAAAAAACCTCTCTTAAACTGTTGAGAGAGGTTTATATCATCAAGACTAATGATGATGGCCGTGATCATGATGATGGCGATGCGCTAATAAACTTTTAGGTAATAACTCCGCAATAAAAGCACGTGCACCTCGACGTAATAATGAAGCAAAATATAACACCAAGATAATAGCTAAACTTACGATATTCCACCAAGCAAAGTCAGAGTCTAATTCTCCTAACCATGGCAATGGAAAAGCATCAATATATTGATTTAATGATAACCCTATCAAGAAGGCTCCGACTAACATCACCATCGCGAAAGCAAAGGCTGCAAAGTATCCCTGTTGAAATCTTAATTGCTTTAATAAATCTAGACTAATACTTGGCCCAATTAACAAACAAGCCACGGCAGCACCTGGGGATAAACCAGCTATTAACATCACTGCAATAATGGGTGTCATACCTGTTGCACACAATGCAAAAGGGAAAGCAATCAAAACCATCACTAGTACCTGTAACCATAAAGCTTGCTCAAAGAATGCCCACGCAGGCGTCGCAGACAAGGTGGCAGCAAGTGCCCAACCAAATATAACCCACGGCGCTGTATGATCTAATTGGTGCTGGTAACCCTGTTTAATCGCGGTAATAAAGCGAGAAGTAGGTTTGCCACCCTGGCAACTTTGTGCAACCACGGCTGAAATTGGATTTTTGAAGTGTCGCCCTAGTAACCATGCAATTAACGTTGCAAATACCACCGCAAAAACAATGCGTAAAAGAACCAGCTGCTCGCCTAACAGAGGAATAGAAATTAAAATAGCATCAAACCCAATAATTGGTGTTGCAATTAAGAAGGCAGTAGCGAAGGTTTGGTTTGCACCTAACCCCAACAGTTGTTGATGCATTTTACTCGCCGCAGGAGAACAAACAGGAAGCGGCAAGCCATATACAACACCTTTGATGGCATCTCTAAAGTACGCTTTATTATCTTGTGTTGGTAATACGTTTAAGGTCGGCTTAAAGTAATGCATTAACCCGCTTAGAAGATAAGCCAATAGCAACATTGGAGCACTATATAAAGCTAATTTAGTAAAGTTAACTAATGTCAGTGCGGTATTGTGCTGTTGATGTAGCGCTTCACTCTCTTCATCATGTTCTTCGTGTGCAACCGTCGAGTACTCGTGGTTATGATCTTCGTGTTCAACGGCTAAATGCTGATCACTCGTATGTTGATCTGTTAAATGATCATGCTCGACAGCTAAGCGCTCATGTTCTTCATGTTCATCGGCTGAATGCTCATGGTTATGATCTTCATGCTCGACAGCTAAGTGATCATGTTCTTCATGTTCATCGGTTGAATGCTCATGGTTATGATCTTCATGTTCGACAGCTAAGTGCTCATGTTCTTCATGTTCATCGGTTGAATGTTGGTGGTTATGATCTTCATGCTCATCAGCCGAGTGTTGCTCTTGATGTGTATCGTGCTCAACACCTGAATGGTTGTGATCGGCAGGTAATTCGGTTATTGATGTTGCTTCAATACCGTGGTCATGATTATGCTGAATATAACCTAACCAATGGGGTAAGAGAACAAACCCCAGTACAACTAACCCAAGAAAGCTACCAATACCAGCAGCATACTTATGTTCTTTTACTTCACCAGTTTGATGTTTTTTATGGTGCTGCAAATAAGGGCGATGCAGTACAACGTGCATGATAGAGCCCATTACGAAAGCTTGGAACCATGCTAAATATTGACCATCCAGTTGTGCCATTGATAGTTCAGCATAAGAAGCACCAAGTAAAGTCGCAACAGCCATGCTAATTAACACCACAAAAGGTAATACGACGCCATATTGAGGACGTAATAACCACCAGATAGTTAACCCCACAGGGAAGCGATGTAATAAGACTCCTAATGCTAATAACCAACCGGTGTGGTTAGCTTGATCTGCCAATAAAACAGTACCATCGATACTGGCATGCAAGACTAAGCCTAATACACCAAGAAACAAGGTAGTGTTATGCGCTTTATCTGCAGCTTTGTGAAAATATTTCTCTATTAATGAAGGGGTTAATAAACCAAGACTAGTGAGCACTAAAACTAACAATCCCCCTTCAAAGAGCAGCTCAGGCAAAATGTGGAAGAGTACTAACCCTGAAATACTCACAAAAATGAAAGCATCTAATAGATCTAACCATCCAGGTTGACGTTGTAATAAACGATAAGTAACAGGACCTAAAAATAAGGCCAAAATGCTTAGAGTGAGTAACATAGAAAAACCAGCTAGCAAAAAATGTTATAATATAACAGCCAGAAACAACTCGCTATAAAAATAGCATAATAAAAATAATTTTATTCTTTTGCTAATCTAAGTTCGATTGATTCAATATACTCTCGCTGCTCCGCTAGATTAAAAGCATTAGGTCTTAATACTTGAATTTTTTTCATTACTTTATGCAACACCTCTCCCCGCTCTAATAATATTTGAGCTGCGATCATGCCAGTCCGTCCTGATCCGCCTTTGCAATGGATCGCAACACTCTTTTCGTTTTCTAATAGGCGATGGATAGCTGGACCAGCAGTTTCCCACAAGCAACTAAAATCTTTATCTGGGATTTGCTGATCACAGATCGGTAAATGAAACCATGACATACCTAAAGATTTAGTTGCGATGCAAATATCATTTAATAACAGTGCTTGTAACTCTTTTTCAGTCATCAATGTGATCACTGCATTGGCACCAAACTCCTTTAAAGCCTGTAAAGCCAATTTCAAGGAAAGCTCTTTAGCACCAGGGCATGGAGTTAATAACAACTTAGCATTGCTGTGTTCAACACTGAGAGGAAAGATGGGATGTAAACTCATTAAACTACCTACTAATATCCATCATAGTAATTAAGCTTATTAAAATAATTACTGTAAAAAGCAAAAATAAAAAAAGTAAGCCAAAACTTACTTTTAAAATATACTCGCTAATAATGACAAATTTATGATCTATCAACCATCAATAAGTATTAAATTTGTAGAGGTTGGCTTAGCAGCAAAGGTTAACCCTTCTCTATAACAAAGGTTAGCTTGCTCCTGCTTGCCTTCTTGTTCTAAAAGCGAAGCGAGTAATTTATAATCCGCAATATTTGGAAGCGATTTAAGACTTTCAGTCAAATGCTCAATAGCAGCTTCATTATGTCCTTCTTTTAGCTTTAAGTGCGCTAAAGCCTGATGGATATAATCGACATGTGCTGATTTCTTTAACTGCTTCTCAAGAAACATAATAATAGGATAATAATCGGTTGCTTGTATTTTTTGTAAATAAGGTAATAACGGCAATGAGAATTGACGATGCAATTTATCTAACAAAAACTCTTGTGCAACTTTTCCTCGATCATGTTCAACTAATGCGGCTAGCATCGCTTCTTGATAACTCAATTCTTTACGCATCCAACGAGCAACATCTTTATGCCAATAGTCATTAAGTAGCTGCCCACTCTCCTGTGCTAGTTGCTTAAATAATTGTTGATGCGCATGAAGCTCTAACTCGGCAAACTGTTGATCATTTAAGCCTGTTAATTTTCGTTGAGCATTAATTAATGTAATCAACTCTTGCCATTGATTAAGCGCTGGATATAGTGTCATATAGTGCTGTAACACTTGTTTATTCTTAGGGAAGTTTTGATTTAACTCGTTTAATGTTGCAGATGCGTTTTCATATTGTTTTGCATCAAGCTGTAACTCTGCCCAAACAAGTCCAACAGCTAATTTACAACCTGGGTGTGTATTAGCTAATTGTAAGTAATCATCACGTTGATTAAAGTCACCATTTTTGTGAGATGCACGAGCAGCTGCAATATAAGTCAATGCGGGTGCTTCACTTCGAGAGGCGGATTTAGATAATAACTTTTGAGCCTGTTTAGTATTTCCTTCTAACAAAGCAAGCATACCTAATAAACTATTTTTTTGTGCTTTACGTGTTTTACGTTGCCCAAACCACCCACGAGTAACACTGCTCATAGAAAGTAGTTTACGTAATATCCACTCCACAAAAAGCAGTAAAAAGTAAAAAATAACCGCAATAAGTGCCGCATTGATTATTGTTGTTTCATAGGTTGTATAGCTATCAAATGAAATTAAAATATAACCTTTATAAGCACTTATTTCAGGCGCAAAGATTAATGCGGCTAATAAGATAAGAACAATAATTAAAACTCGAATCATAATAATTACTCCGCACTTTCAATAGTAAATGACTTGCTAATGCGTTGTTTAAGAATACGAGAAAGCAACGGCGCACTTTTGAATTGATCTGGGTAAGTAATAGCAACTTTTTGCTTACTAAGTCTTTTAATTGAAGTGTGGAATTGTTCAGTTCCTTTATCTTCCATATCGTAATAAAGCTCGATTAGCTTCATTGCATTTGTCATAGACATATCGTAAATATCTTGCTGCTCTCTATAAACTGCGAATTCAGCTTTTGCGAGGTGATTTCTTAAATTTTCTTTTAAGTACCAAGCTTGCTCAGGCGCTAATAAAGCTTCAACAGGTTTGTCTCGATGAGAGATAACGATAAAACTAGCAACAAAATCATCCCAAGACTGGTTAATGTTTTGCTCCCAATCAGCGACATCTGAAGAGACTGCACCATCGGTTTCTTTATTTACTTCAGGCATATCCAAACCAACCATCACAAGTTGGTCAATACGTCGTTCTAAACTTGATAAAGCCAATACTACGCTATCAGGATCGCGTTGTGGTAAAGCTTCCAACATATTAATATCTTCAAGTACGGCGCGTCGTAATGGATTTAGACTTGGATCTCCCATTTCAACAATACGTTGATCAGCTGCATTTAACAGAGAAGTAGCAGTGGTCACATCATGTTCGAGCCATAATTTCCGTCCTGATAAATTGATCAAGTATTCCACTTCAGACAAGATCCAATCACTTGGATGACGAATATTTGTTTCCGCCATATTACGTTGTAACGCTTGCATGTCCGAACTAAATAATTTGCTTTTATTCTGTGCATCTAGCAACTGAATATTTAATTGTTCAACTTGTGTTTTAAAGCTATTATTTAATGATTTGCTTTGTTGAAATTGTTTGTCTTGCTGTTCCACTTGTTCTGCTAGTTGACTAGCTAACACTTCAATTTTTTCTTTGTATACATTGTTATTCACTGAGTTATTCTTATAAAGATACCAACCAAATACAATGATAAATAAAGACAGTAAAATAGAAATAACAACGAGGATCGCAACAAGTCGAGAGGACTTTTTGGGTTTATCATTGACAACTTCAGGCTCAACAGTCGCCGATATATTTTGAGTTTCAGTATTAGTATCAGTCATAACTTTCCTATTTAAAAACTAACGGGCTATACAGTTGCCATCATCTGCTTTGAAAAATTCTACTAGTTGCTCGGTACGTAGACTTGGTAAAAGAACAACATCTTTCGCACCTAACAAGGTAGCTTCCTCAGCGACTCGTTGGCTTGGAACATAAAAAACCAAACCCAATAACCAATCTTTATGATTCATTGGTACCAAAGCAAATAATTGATTTAAAATCTCTACACTACTGATAATAACACCATTTATACAGGCTTGTTGCCAATTATTAGCTAATTCGTGACCATCCAATACAATCTTGACACGTTTATATGTTTGTAAAAAATCTACTTTTGCACCACGTTCAATGAGGGCATTTTCTAATAACTCCCTTCCACCTTCACCACGTAAGATTAAAATATGCTTATTTTTAATTGATTGTAGTGCTGCCAGCTCTAATAAACCTTCACTATCAAATCTTGTTAAAGGACACATCACATCTTGCTTTGTCACTTCGCTCAATTGTATCTGTGTCGATTTACCAACAGCTAAATAAGTTGCTTTTGGCCAGTCATCATTAATTTGTTGTTGTGCATATTTAACAGCATTACCACTGACCACAATCACCAAGTCATAATAACCGCTTAAAAATATATCGAGAGCCTGACGCTCTTTTAATAGTGTTGTCATTAACAGAGGTTGAGCAATCGCAAAGCAATCAACATGACTTAAACGTTCAACCAACTCCTGTGCATGAGGTGCAAAACGAGTCACTAAAAGTCGTGGAGCAGGTTTCACTTATAAACTTCACTTAGAATTTCTTTTGCGCCAGCATCTAACAATTGCAGTGCTAATTGCTCACCTAACAGATGTGCATCATCAATATGCCCAATTAATTCTTTTCTAATGATATTCTTACCGTCAACACTGCCAACTAAACCACGTAAAAACACTTGGTCTTCTCCTTTTAACAAAGCAAAACTACCAATAGGAACTTGGCAGCCACCTTCAAGTGCTAAGTTCATTGCTCGTTCAGCAGTGACACGAATTCGAGTATCACGATGTTCTAATGGCGCAAGCAAAGCAATTGTCTCTGCATCATCTAGTCGACATTCGATACCAACTGCTCCTTGGCCAACAGCCGGTAAGCTAACTTCCGGTTCTATATAACTAGCAATACGCGACGCCATCTCTAAACGAATTAAACCAGCAGCAGCAAGAATAATCGCATCATATTCACCGTCATCTAGCTTACGCAAACGCGTGTTGACATTACCACGTAAGTCTTTAATTTTTATATCAGGTCTTAATTCACTAATTTGACATTGGCGTCTTAGACTACAAGTACCAACGATAGCGCCTTTGGGTAAATCAGATAATTGTTTGTAGTTATTAGAAACAAAAGCATCACGAGGATCTTCACGCTCACAAATAGTGGTTAACCCCAAACCTTTTGGAAAATCTACAGGAACATCTTTCATCGAATGCACAGCAATATCAGCACGCTTCTCAAGCATAGCGACTTCCAATTCTTTAACAAATAAACCTTTTCCACCGACTTTAGCTAATGGCGTATCTAAAATAATATCGCCCTTTGTTTTCATTGGTAATAATTCAACAGTTAAATCTTGATGATGCTTCAATAATTCGGCTTTAACAAAATTAGCCTGCCACATTGCTAATGGACTATGACGAGTTGCAATACGGATAATTTTTTTAGACATGATAATTTCTCTAACAAAGGGAGTTTTTATGCTATCAAAAACAAAACAATGATCCAGAGAAATATTTGATAATACGCCAAAGTTCGAGTTAAAGCATAAATTCTCTAACCTTGTTCAGTTAATTAATGCAATTGATACCCTAATTTAGCCAATGGTCAATATTCTTGGGGGGTAAGACTTATAGGTATTTGATGGCGATTTTCTGAGCAAGTATGCAGATTGATAAAATTCGAATCATTGGAATAGCGGTGATTAAGCTGTTGACGATGGAAAGTCGTCGCGAAACGTTTGAAAACTTAAAAGGATTGACCACCAAAAGCCCTAAACGAAAAAATCCCTGCTGACATAAGTCAACAGGGATTGTTCTGAATACTATGCAAGCTTGGCGATGGGTCGAGATTGCTCATGACCCATCGCTGTCGCGATATCACCAGGGCACACAGAACTTAGCCCGCTCATAAGACGATGCTGACCGCATCATTCCCCCCTATCTATCGCACTAAAGGATGGCCACTGCGCGGCGCTTTATTTATCCCCTGCTCAAGCAGGACATCACCACCAAAAGCCCTAATCGAAAAAAACCCTGTAGACAGAGTCTACAGGGATTGTTCTGAATACTATGCCAGCTTGGCGATGGAATGGTCGTCGCAGAGCTCCTCCTCTCGTCAACCTTGCCTGTCGGTAAACTCGCCCTACTTTCTGCGTAGCTCATAAATCAACACAATTAAAAAAGCCCCACCGGAACTAACCAGTGGGGCTATTTTAAATTAGGTGCTTGGCGATGGGAGGAGATTGCTCATGACCCATCGCTATCGCGATATTCGCCCTACTGCCGCACTAAAGGATGGCCACTGCGTGGCACTTTATTTATCCCCTGCTCAAGCAGGACATCGCCACCAAAAGCCCTAAACGAAAAAACCCCTGCTGACATAAGTCAACAGGGATTGTTCTGAATACTATGCCAGCTTGGCGATGGAACGGTCGTGGCAGAGCTCCTCCGCTCGTCAACCTTGCCTGTCGGCAAACTCGCCCTACTTTCTACGTAGCTCATAAATCAACGCAATTAAAAAAGCCCCACCGGAACTAACCAGTGGGGCTATTTTAAATTAGGTGCTTGGCGATGACCTACTTTCGCATGGGGAGACCCCACACTATCATCGGCGCAGCTGCGTT
>NZ_JALAAC010000026.1:0-55957 GCF_037546855.1 Vibrio sp. 1-Bac 57
CAGGGTGGAGAAGGTAAGATCAAAATAATTATTTTCTAGGTTTTTCCTTCGTGCTCTTCGTGAAGCGCAGCGCTTCGTGGTTGCTTGAGTTTTTAAAGTCAAAAGCGGGTTAACCACGAAGGCATGCAGGGTGGAGAAGGTAAGATAAAAATAATTATTTTCTAGGTTTTTCCTTCGTGCTCTTCGTGAAGCGCAGCGCTTCGTGGTTGCTTATTTTTTTAAAATCAAAGGCGATTTAACCACGAAGGCACGGAGGATGAAGAAGGTAAGATAAAAATAATTATTTTCTAGATTTTTCCTTCGTGCTCTTCGTGAAGCGTAGCGCTTCGTGGTTGCTTGAGTTTTTAAAGTCAAAAGCGTGTTAACCGCCAAGACTCGAAGGGTGGGGAAGGTTTTTATTATGGGTGCTTTTTATTATGTTCAGCTTTATCATGGCGACTTGTTTTTCTATACCGCATTATCTTAAAAAAGCCTAAGGAACCCTCGGAAAATGAAGAAAACTATATTCATCGCAATAATTGTGTCGTTGATTGCAATATCATTTTTACCAAAATTTCTTTCTTTTGAGCGAACGCCATTTCAAAAAAATTGGATTACTTACAAACAACAATTCATCGAGTCCGGACGAGTGCTTGATGGTGAGATCAATAATATATCAAGCAGCGAAGGGCAGGGTTTTGCATTATTGTTTGCCGTATTTTCTAATGATAGAGATCAGTTTCAAGAGATGTGGGCATGGACACAAAAAAATATGCAGCGCGAAGATCACTTATTCCGCCAACAATATACGGCTACCGAAAAAGGGCTGTGTGATAATCAATGTATCTCTGCTCAAAGCAATGCAAGCAATGGCGATATCATTATTGCGTGGGCTTTATTAGCGGCAGAAAATAAATGGGATCGTCAAATTTATCTTGTTGAAGGGTTGCGAGTGTTAGATGCTATTAAAACTAAACTTATTCGTCAAAAATTCGGTTATCAGCTGATCTTACCAAGTGAAACAGATTTTGAATTACCCGCTGACAGCATTCAGCTCAATTTATCCTACTGGGTATTCCCCGCTTTAAATCTATTTACTGAAGTAACAGGCGATCCTATTTGGGCTGAAGTCTATAAATCAGGAACATCACTGTTGGAAAAAGCTCGCTTTGGTGGTTGGAACTTACCTGCAGATTGGATGATTCTGTCAGAGAACAAAGCAAGCTTACAAGGTGCTATCTCTGCTGAATATGGAGATAATGCGAGTCGATTACCGCTTTATCTAATGTTAGCGCAAGATTATCAAGCACAATTAATGACTCCATTTATGAATTTTTGGGCTAAGAATCCTTTACCTGCGTCGATGAACTTACTAACAGGCCAAGCTTCATTGCAAACGGCTAATAGTGGAATACAGGCGATTAAAACCCTCACAGAAGCCAGAATGAATAATACAGAAGCTAAACCATTGCCAGAGATAACAGCAGAAACAGACTATGACTCTGCGACCTTAATTTTATTATCACAGCTTCCAATTGTGAAAAAGTAACGTTGTTGGGTTTTGCACTTTTAAAATCACAAGCTGATTAACTAGGAAGGTTTGAAGGTTGAGAAAGATAAAGTCAAAAGCCCTTTAACCAGAAAGGTGCGAAGGGTAAGAAGGTTAGGTCATAACAATAACTTTACATATTTTTAAAGTTTTTACTTTGTGTTCTTCGTGAAGCTTAGCGCTTCGTGGTTGCTTGATTTTTAAAGTCAAAAGCTGTTTAACCACGAAGGCACGAAGAGGGGGGAAGGTAAGGTCAAAATAGTTATTTTTTGCACCTTAAGGTTTTTACTTCGTGTTCTTCGTGAAGCGCAGCGCTTCGTGGTTGCTTGAGTTTTTATAGTCAAAGGCGATTTAACCACGAAGGGCGAGGAAGGTTAAGTACTTAACTTCAGCGACTTTAAGTCGTTATTAGTAAGGTATAAATGTTGATTAAAGTTTGTGGGTGTTGCCCTGCACGTTACCTGCTACTTTTACCATCGCTTTTAAAATAAAAAATCAGACTAACTAAGAATACTCGAAGAGTAAAATGTCAGATATTCCCCATCCTTTGTAATAAACGCCAATAACCCCATCGAGCAGTTCAATAGTGCCTATCCTACTTTTAGTATTGTCAAAATAATTGTTTCTGAAGGTAAATAATAGTAGCGCTGCAATTTATTCTAGAGGATCTGCTCTTATTAGGTAAAAGTAAGTTCAGATCATATAGGCATTGAGATAAAAGTATTAATGATAAACCTCACACTTATTGAAAATACATATCGCGTTAATTATGTTGTAAGCATTTCGTTTGGTTTTTTATTGTGATCTTTGTCCTTTTTTAAAAATATAAATAGTAATTTTATATTTAAAATAGAAATGCTTTAAAAAGTAAGTTTAAACTTTAACTAATTTTTTTTGTTCTTTAATTGTCTATTTTTTGTGTGGGAGTTACTGTTTATTTATCAGTGACATTAAAAAATAATTTTAAATTTTAAGATTTATTATGAGGATTTAAAAAGTTGACACTTTGAAATTTCAAAGGTAATTTTATTTAACGTGTTAATTAGTTTGTGAGTTTTTATATTAAATTCTTAATCAAATAAACCTTACTTAATACTAGTTTAAGATACTTTTTCAGGTTGGGTATAGGCTAGCTAAGTTCCAGAAGTTAGGTTAATAGTTGTTCTATTTAATTAATTTTTATAAGTTGGTAAAACGGTTATCCCTGATTCTGGTTGTTAATCAGAAACGCTGTTATTTGGTTAGACTAGAGCGTAGGAAGCACAATCAATTCAATTTTAGAAAAAATGTAAATTTTTAAATATGGAAATAAAGGTACTATGTTCTTAGAGAATGCGGGTAAAAAATTATATTATGACGATATAGGAGTGGAACAAAGTGGAGAGCCGACTCTCTTATTTGTGCACGGTTGGATGGCTAGTAGTTCTGTGTGGCGAGAGCAGGTATCCCATTTTTCAAAGAATAGGCGAGTAGTTACTTTTGATCTTACTGGGTTTGGTCAATCAGCTAAACCGAATGATATAACTTACACTCCAGATATTTGGCTAGATGATATCGACCTGCTTATTGAACATCTAAATATAAAGAAACCTATTTTAATTGGTTGGTCTATGGGAGGTGCTATTGGCATTAGCTATGCAGTAAGCAGACCAGAGGCTTTATCGAAGATGGTGCTGGTTGGAAGTACCGCGCTTCTCGTTGCTCCTCCAGAAGATTTTGAACCTGCTATACCACCAGAAAGCGCTGAATATCTTCTTACCGCTCTACATAATGATTTCAGTGTTGGTTCAAGAGGCTTTGTTGAAATGATGTTTCCAGAAATAAATAGCGAACAATTAAAAAATGAAATACATGCTATTTCACAGCAAACGACTGTTTCTATTGCATTGGAAAGTATAGGTAATATTGGTTCTACAGATTTAAGGCCTATGCTCAATCAAATTCAGGTTCCTACTCTCATCTTGCAAGGAGAAGATGATGCTGTTTGTTCTTTAGGTGCGGGATTGTATTTGGCTGAAATGATTCCTAACACGCAGTTCGATATTTTTTTAGGAAAAGGACATGCTCCCTTTTTGACTGATGCTCAAGCATTCAATCATCGTTTGACTGCTTTTTTATGAGCGAAGAAGGTTAAGCATTTAACTTCATGCGATGTTGAGTCGTTATTAGCAAAGTATAAAAGTAGCTTAAAGTTTGTGAATGCAGCACTTTAATGCCAGATAAAAATAATTATCTTTGCATTTTTTAAGTCTTTACTTCGTATTCTTCGTGAAGCGTAGCGTTTTGCGGTCGCTTGATTTTTAAAGTCAAAAGCGGTTTAACCACGAAGGCAGGAAGAGGGGGGAAGGTAAGGTCAAAATAGTTATTTTTGCACCTTAAGGTTTTTACTTCGTGTTCTTCGTGAAGCGTAGCGCTTCGTGGTTGCTTTAATTTTTAAAGTCAAAGCAACAACAAAGGGTGAGGAAGGTTAAGTACTTAACTTCATACGACGTTAAGTCGTTATTAGTAAAGTATAAATATTGATTAAAGTTTGTCAGTTTTCAGCACTTTTGCTTTACGACGACTGAAGCCAAGGCTAGCTAAGCCGAGGCCTAGTAATATAAATGAGCCGGGCTCAGGAACACTCGTCGCTTTACCGAAAGTGAATGCATGCCAATATTCCCCAGGATTAGTGTCGAAAGTCATCGTTGTGACTGGTGCATCGAATAGTAACGTGCCGTGAAATTCCTGCATTGCCAGAGTATCGTTGGCACCAAGCACACCATTGGTTACATCATTACCCCAGTATCCGCGACCTTCACTGTCAATTGTGAAAGACTGATCGAAATCGTAAGTGACAGTATAGTTAGGCTGACCAACACTCAGTAATGCCATGTACAGATTATTAATCGCAGATCCGAAAGTTACAGTAATACTGTTAGCTGTGTTTAGTCCAATTTGCTCACTTGCTGTTGGGGCATTATCAATTGTGCCTCCAGTATAGGCTAGGTCAGTAACATCTGGCTCCGTCCAGAAATTGGTACCGGTACCTGTTTGAGATAAACCATTTAAAGCTGCAGTGCCGGTTACCGTGACGGCAATGCCATCTATCGTACCTGTGGCAGTATTTCCACTAACGTTTGTCCAATCAGTCCAGGCTACCGGAACTGCTAAGGCAGAAGAACTAGCAGCCAATATAGTCCCTGTTACCAAAATCCCTTGTATAATTTTTTTCATTTTAATCTCCCTATTAATTCGTGAAATTTTAATAAACTTCACCTTTGTGAGACTAAACACAATGCATATTATGATCCAGTGACTATAATTTCATATTTATTATATGCTTATCATTAACCTTGGCTGTGGGAATAGTAATAATTGTAAATAATATCGACAGCAATCTGTATGTTTGAAATTGCAAAAAGATTTAAATAGATCATAACGAGATTTTAGTGAAAATATTGTTCAATTTTATACATTTCAGTATTTAAACAAGGGGTAGCTTATTGTGATTTTGTGCGAAGACTATTTTAAAAAATTAGCCTACAGGTTTCAGGCCGCCAAAAAAACACAGATAAATAATCAGTAAAAATGAACCATGTAATAAAACATAACTTGGATTCAGTGAACGTTTATCTATTTCCTGTGTCTGTGTTTTTATAAAAAGTACCAGCAAAGGACCTTGTCGTAGTTCGAAAACCAAAGGGATCAATATAGCGATCAGTAATGAGCTTTTAGCCAGACAAGGTTTGATTTTATTAAAGGATTTGTGGATTAAGATTCACTATTCATCATAAGATGAAGCGCCCTGTGCGGAGCCGCATACAGGGTGCTGGAGGTTAGATGCCCCCGGCTACCCGATTAAATTTCGTTATCATCTGAATTTAGTGCCATTTTCAAAAAACTCGGCATTCGTGGATCTGTAAATTGAAAACACCCTCTAGCAGGTTTATGCAAAATTGTTTTTTTATCACCTTTAGTCAATAAGGTTAACCGTCTGCTTAGTGCTTGTGGTTCAATTTTAATACCAAACTTGGAAAGCAGCTTTTCTCTTAATTCCACACTTCGAAATTCAGGCGTTTTACAGTACGCAGCAGTTAACAAAAGAAACTTATACTCATTTGGCTTATTTAAAACTCTTAATGTAGTTTCTAACATTCTCTGGAGAGCACCTTCAGAATCTTTTACAGCATCACTTAAAGCAACTACAAGTGTTTCTTTAGTTATGTGTCGCTCATTATTTGCAATCGCATGCTCGCCACATTTGAGGCTAACTAAATGAGTAAAATGGGGATAACCAGCACTAATATCGACGATTTTATTTACAACATAATCATCTGGTATTAAATTCAATTTTTTCATTCCATTTAAGATAATCTTCTTAAGATCATCATTACACATTCTTTGAAGTGATACTTCTTTAAGGCACCTTTCAACAGATGGATGCCCTGCAGTTAACTCTTCTCCAGTTGCCGCTATACCTACAACAACTAGTTTAAATTCTGAATTGCTGTCACTTAACAATTTAATAAGTTCAGCTATTTTCTTCTTATCATCATCGGATTGTATAGAGTCCGCCTCGTCAATCAAAAAAACACCTGACATGTTTTTTAACTGACTAGCAACCCAAGAAGGCGAGTCCGGTTTGAAAATGGCTGAAGTAGTCGTTTTTATTTCTCGTTTTGATGAAATATCAACTTTTGCAACTCCGAAATTGATACCTGCTCCACCTCCCTCATTATGTGTTTGAGTTTTTTCTTTAATAGAAAAATCAACCCCAGAGGCCTCTAATGGTTCCTCAAAAATAGATGCAAAAGTATCTCTCGAATCACAGCTTTTTTCAAAAAAAAGGCCTCTTTGTAATTTGTGTAAAAGTATTTTACAAGTAGTTTTCGCCAGTGAAGTTTTACCGACACCTCTATCGCCATAAACTAAAATATGCTGTCCAGGAGAGTTGATAACACTAACAAGTCTTGTAGCCTCTTCTTCTCGACCAAAAAAATGTTCGATTTCATCAACAGGAATGTGAGGAGTAAAAACCTTTCTAATTTCGCTTTTAATTATTTTGAATTCCCGTTCTAGTCCAAACTCACCGTTTGCCACTGACTTCCCCTTTAGAAATTTAACAGCGTAACTAAGTAGATTCATCCGTATTTTGTCTGTTATACAGAATCATCTAATTTATTTAAATTTGATGAACAATACCTTCCTTTCCAAATAAATCAACTTGTTAAAGTCGTAACTAAAACTTTAATCATGTGAATAGATAAAATAGTTCCGTATTAACAACAGCAATATGGAATGTATTAGTTTTGATTTTGAATAGGGGGAAACCTTGCATTTTGAGCATTTAAGTAACAGACAATAGCTTACCCTATGGTCTGTTAAAGCATTACTTGTATTTTCTTCGTGTCCTTCGTGCAGCGTAGCGGCTTCGTGGTTGCTTAATATCTTTTAAAATCAAAAGCCGTTTAACCACGAAGGCACGAGGGGTTAAGAAGGTTAGGTCAAAAGCGCTTTAATCACGAAGTTGAAAAAATTTAGTTACCTTAATAGCTGAACCTAATTTTGGTGCGTCTCCTCAAATTTTAGGCATAAAAAAACCAGCTAATAAGCTGGTTAATTTATTTCTTAACTGGTGTGGTTAAGAATGGTGCGGAATGAAGAGACTTGAGCTCTCAGACCTTACGCATTCTTTGGGAGTAGCTGAACCTAAATCTAGCGCGTCTACCAGTTTACCGCTTTCGTAAATGTGGTTAGGATAAGGGAGTTTAAGTGAAGTTATGCAAACTCAAATTTCAGACATAAAAAAACCAGCAATCAGCTGGTTAATTTATTTCTTAACTGGTGTGGTTAAGAATGGTGCGGAAGGAGAGACTTGAACTCTCACACCTTACGATACTAGAACCTAAATCTAGCGCGTCTACCAATTCCGCCACTTCCGCAAAATTTGGCTGGGATAAGAGGATTTGAACCTCTGAATGCCGAGATCAAAACCCGGTGCCTTACCGCTTGGCGATATCCCAGTTGTAAATTTTAGAGAGTTTATTCTCTTTCAAGTTTAGCCTTCTTCAAGGATTCCAATCCGTTAAAAACGAATTAGAGAATGTGGCTGGGATAAGAGGATTTGAACCTCTGAATGCCGAGATCAAAACCCGGTGCCTTACCGCTTGGCGATATCCCAATTACTATTTTTAAGAGTTTAATCTCTTGGCTTGCGCCGAATTGTTTTTTTAAAGAGTTGAACTTCTCTGATTGGATTCTTTATTGAATAAAGAATGGTGCGGAAGGAGAGACTTGAACTCTCACACCTTACGATACTAGAACCTAAATCTAGCGCGTCTACCAATTCCGCCACTTCCGCGTAAAGTAAATGGTGGCTACACCGGGATTTGAACCTGGGACCCCATCATTATGAGTGATGTGCTCTAACCAGCTGAGCTATGTAGCCATTTTTTACTTTAATCTTAACAACCGCTGCAGAACAGTACGTCGTTTCGATGGGGCGCATTATGCGGATATCAGTGAACCTCGTCAACTATTTTTTAATAAAAAAAACGTTTTTTTGTTTTTTTGCTTAATTGCTAATCAAGTTGTTTTTATTTTGTGCAAACATAATCAAAAACAACGCTGAATAGAGTTTTATATGGCTGAAAAAGATAAACTGGCTCTCATTTAATTCAAGAAAAGTGAAACATGAAAATATTACACACCTCAGATTGGCACCTTGGCCAGTATTTTATGATGAAAACGCGTGAAAAAGAACATCAGCAATTTTTATCCTGGTTAATTGAAACAGTGAATGACCAAAAGGTAGATGCTGTGATTGTCGCGGGTGATATTTTCGATAGTGCTTCGCCTGCTTCTTATGCGCGTAAGTTGTATGCAGACTTTGTGGTGCAATTACAGCAGAGTTATTGTTCACAGTTAGTGATTGTTTCAGGTAACCATGACAGCGTTGCGGTGTTAAATGAAAGTAAATCTTTATTAAACGCGTTAAATGTCGCTGTGCTTGCTGGTTTAAGTGAAAATTTAAACGACCATATAATTGAAATAAGTAACAGTAAAGGTGAGAAAGGGTTGGTTTGTGCTTTACCTTTTTTACGCGCAACGGATGTGATGAGTGGCGAGCATGGTTTATCTGCCAAACAAAAGCAGATGAATCTTCAACAGGGTATCGCACAAACCTATGAAGACATTTATCAGTTAGCAAAACAAAAACAAACTGAGCAACATCAACTAGTAATGGCAACTGGTCATTTAACCGCTGTCGGGTGTTCCGTTACTGAGTCTGTTCGCGATATTTATATCGGTACCTTAACGGCTTTTCCATCAACCTTATTTCCTGCCTTTGATTATATTGCGCTTGGTCATCTTCATCGTTCTCAAATGGTGCAAAAAAATAATACGGTTCGTTATTCAGGTTCACCTATCCCTTTAAGTTTTGATGAAAGTAAGCACCAAAAACAAGTGGTTATTATTGAAGCTGATGGGGAAGAGTTAACAGTTAATGAATATCCAATTCCTTGTTTTCAGCCATTGATTGTGATCACGGGGGATTTAAAGCAAGTAAGTGAGCAATTAACGGCGCTAGTTAATGAGTCAAAGGATGATGAAATTTGGGCTGAAGTGAAATTAAAGCAAGCTTATGTGGAAATAGATTTACAGTCGGTATTGAATGAAATTGTGGTTGATAGTGGTATTGAGATTTTAAAAGTGAGTAGTCCGCAGGTGAATGAGTCCAGCCAATGGAGTGAACAGCAAGGGGTGACGCTTGAAACGTTAACACCTACGCAGTTATTTGAATACCGGTTAAGCAGCGAAGATCATCTCAGCGACGTTCAGCAAGAACAATTAACCTTGTTATACAAACAAGTGTTAGCGGATGTGGAGGCGCAATCATGAGAATTTGTAGCTTACGCTTTAAAAACTTAAATTCATTAAAGGGCCATTGGAAAATAGATTTTCAATCGCAAGCTTTTGTCGATAATGGGTTATTTGTTATTACTGGGCAAACGGGCGCGGGTAAAAGTACTATTTTAGATGCGCTATGTTTGGCTTTATACCAACAAACTCCGCGCTTAGATAAAATAACGCACAGTAAAAATGAGCTAATGACTCGTGGCACAGGGGATTGTGAAGCAGAGGTTGAGTTTGCCGTTAAAGGTAAAAAGTATCGTGTTTTTTGGGGGCAAAGCCGAGCTAGAAAAAGTGCTTTAGGTAAGTTACAACCTCCCTTTGCTGAGTTAGCCGATGACAACGGAAAAATTATTGCTAGTAAAGTCAGTGACGTTTTAAAGCAAGTAGTAGAAATAACTGGATTAGATTTCTCTCGTTTCACAAAGTCTATGTTGTTAGCACAAGGTGGATTTGCTGCTTTTTTAAATGCACCGGCCAAGGAGCGTGGCGAATTATTAGAAGAGTTAACGGGCACAGAAATTTACGCGCAAATCTCAAGGCAAGTTTTTGAGCAAAATAAAATCGTGCAAGCAGAGTTGAAAGTGTTAAGTGCCCAGTCTCAAGTATTGACCTTGCTCGGTGAAGAAGAGATTACCCAGTTACAGGAAAATATTGAATTATTAGAGACTAAAAAATCAGAGAATGATAAATCCGTTAAAGCATTAGAGTTGGCTATTCGTTGGCACCAAATGGCGCAGTCATTAGCCGATGAGTTAACCGTGCAACAACTACAATTCGATTCTGCGCAAACAGCGGTGAATGATTTTGAAGTAGATAAAGCGCGTTTGCAGTTAGCTGAAAAAGCACAACGTTTAAAACAAAGCTTTGAATATTTGCAGGCAGTGACTGAAAAATGCCTGCAGTTACAAAGTACGCTCACTACTAGACAGCAACAAGCGGATCAATTAGCAGAAGAAATAAAGTTACAAGCGCTTAAGGTTTCTGACCTTTCTGAAGTAAAAGAGAAGGTTTTTACAAGTAGTGAAAAACAGCTCTCTGAGATTAATAAGTCGTTGATCCCGCTGGATCTGAGCATTAAATCAACGCAGCAAAGCTTAGTAGACAAAAAGCATGACGCTACATTATTGGCTAAGCAGATAGACGAAAAGCAAAGCGCATTGCTAGCAGAACAATCGAGTTTAAGCGGTAAGCAGAAAACATTAACAGCTCTGGAGTTGAAAAATGCTGCACAGCCAGCGCTTGAGCAGTTACAGAAGAACTTGCCTTTAGTTGAGCATCAGATAAGTGATTTCATCAAGCATCAACACAATCAATTAACGCTTAACAATAAAGATAAAAAATTAGCTGAGCATTTAACTACGCAGCAGAACCTGCACTCTGAAGAGCAAAAAAAAGGCGCTTTATTAGTACAACAGCAGTCACAAGCGGAGCAGTTGGTTAACGATAAAAAACAACAGATTGAACAATTATTCTTAGCGCATCAGTTAACTGATTCAAGCCAACTTAATAGTGCTATTAATCAGTTATACAATGAACAACAGACTGTTTCTTTGCAAATTCAACTAGCAGAAAAAATTCAGTTGAATGATGACGCTAATGCAAAGAAAACGCAGGCGGTTAACCTATTAAAGTCGCAACACCAGCAAACGGCGATGACGTTACAGGGCTTAAAAGATAAAGGATTAATCCTTAAGCAGAATGTTGCTGATTTAAAGCGTTTGCTTAAACAGGAACAAATTATCTTAAGCTTGGCGGGCTTACAGCAACAAGTTCAACCTGATCAAGCTTGTCCTTTATGCGGATCATTAGATCATCCCGCGCTAGAAAACTATCAACCTGTGGATGATGGTAATACTGAAAGGCGTTTGCAAAATAAAGAAGAAGAGTTAATTACTGCACGTAGTGATTACGCGGGAATACAATCAGATTATAAAGCGCAACAAGTGCAACTTTCTAATTTAACTAATGAATTAGAGGAACTGACCACAGCGAAACAAGCTTTATTAGCAGAGTGGCAAACTGGCTATCAGCAACCTTACCTTGAGCAAAGTTTAAATCAATTACGTGAGCAATTGCCGGAGCTAAAACAAAAGCTAGAGAAACTTAGCGATGTGCAAACTTCGTTACAACAATTTAATGAACAATTACAAAAAGCACAGAATGAAGCGCAGCAGTTACAGCAACAGCTAAGTGCGCAGCAGCAAAAGCTCAACAGTTGTGAGCAAAACATCGCCAGTGCAAAAGCTGATATTAATGCCAATGCACATCTATTAGCACAAGAGGATGAGTTATTAGCGGCGCAAAAACAAAGTATCACTGCCTTATTGAGCGAAGAAGAGGCGAAACAATTATTTGCCGCACCGCAAACTTGGTTAACCACGCAACAACAAAAAATCAATGAATTTGAACAGGATAAACAACAGGTAAAAACCTTATCTGAAGAGATACAGCAACTTAATCAAAGTGTGTTGTTAAAGGAGCAAGCGTTAAATCAAATTAAAGCGACTTCAAGTGAATTAAGTGCTGCGTTGACCTTGATTGATGAGCAGTTATCAAAAGATAAACAACAACGTCTTGAGCAGTTTGGTGATAAACCACAGCAAGTATTAGTGGATGAAATCAAGCAAGCGCAAGTTGCTGCGGAACTACAGCGCGATCAGGCGTTGTCTGTGCAACAAACATTATTGAACAAGCAAAATGAATCATCTGGTCAGCTATCATCGCTTAACACGCAACTTGAAGAACAACAGTTAGAAAAGGAACGTCAACAAACGCTGTTTGCTGAAAAACTTGCAGCCAGTGATTTTGATGACCAAAAAGCGTTGCAGAGTGCGATGTTAACAGAATTAGAAATCAATCAGCTACAGACATTACAAGCGACACTCAATGAACAGCTAATAAGTGATAGAAGTAAATTAGCCGCTTTAACTGAGCGCCATCAAGCGCATCTTAAACAGCAAGTGAGTAAAGACTCGCTCACTGAATTAGAGTTAAAACTCGCGACTTATATGCAGCAAAATGAAGAGATTAATCAGCAATGGTTAACGGATAAAGCAACGCTCAGTAACGATAAAGTGAATCAACATAAGCAAGCTGGCATTATTGCGGAGCAACAAAAACGTAAGGAACATGCGGAATATTGGCAACTCTTAAATACGATGATCGGTGCTGCAGATGGCAATAAATATCGAGAGTTTGTGCAGGGGCTAACTTTAGATAACCTAGTGCAATTAGCTAATCAAGAGATGGGAAATTTACACCAGCGTTATCAATTAAAGCGTAATCAAGAAGACAAATTAGCGTTACAAGTAGTGGATTTATGGCAAGCAAATACAGTGCGAGATGTGAAAACATTGTCGGGAGGTGAAAGCTTTTTAGTAAGCTTAGGGTTAGCGCTAGCATTATCAAACTTGGTGAGCCATAAAACACAGATAGAATCGTTATTTTTAGATGAAGGGTTTGGCACCCTTGATGGAAACACCTTAGAAGTTGCTTTAGAGGCGCTTGAAAGACTTAATGCCTCTGGAAAGTTGATTGGTATTATTTCCCATGTGGATGCATTAAAAGAGCGTATTAATCATCAAATACACGTGACCAAAGGTGCGTCAGCCGGATTTAGTCAATTAGCCCCTGAATATCATTTTATTGGTAGTACTGCTTCCGCAGATTCAAATGCTGCGGATGATTCAGTTGGTACGTAAAAGGTGCAGGACATCCGTTAGATAAAAGGTTGTAGGCATAAACTAAAGATCTAACGGTGATGCGCCAATACAAACAAAGTGCGCTTTAACGGTTTAAGCAGGTATTTTCGCGCACAACACACTGAATAATTAATAGATATTACGGCATAATCAAGTAAGATCATGAAAAAAACCGCAGGGGATAATATGTTACAACAACAAAGGCACAGCAAAATTCTTGAATTATTAAGTCAATTGGGCCGTGTTTATGCAACTGAATTGAGCCTGCAATTAGGTGTGTCTGAAGATACGGTACGCCGAGATTTAAAGTTATTAGATGAACTTAAGCAATTACGTCGTGTGCATGGTGGCGCTTTGCCTTTGCAGCATGAAAGCCAAGAGTATCGCCAACGACATGAAGAAATCGACCCCTTAAAGCAACGTGTTGCACTAGCTGCTATTCCGTTAATTAAAGAGGGGCAAACGATTCTGATTGATTCGGGAAGTACTTGCCTACAACTTGCAATGAATTTACCGACGCATTTTAATTTTACCGTGGTTACGCCAAGTCCGCTGGTGGCCACTAAGCTTATCCACCATAATAATATCGAGTTGATTTTGTTAGGTGGAAAAATATTCAAACCTTCAGTGATGGCGCTTGGTGCAACTACTAATGCTATGTTAAGAAAGATTCATTTTGATTGTAGTTTTTTAGGGGTGTGTGCGTTACATCCAAGCCAAGGGTTAAGCATTAATCATATTGATGAAGCGGAAACATTATCCACTATTATTGAGCAATCAGAGCAAGTGGTGACTTTAGCGTCCTATTTGAAATTAGGTAAAATGGCGACGCATAAAGTTTGTGATGCGCACAAAATTGATTGCCTAGTAACAGATTCAAGCTCAGACCCTAAGCTATTAGCCTTATTTTCAGAGCAGGGGATTGATATTAAAATTTGCGCTGATTAACCTCGATGAGTTGCAAACAATACCAAGTTAGCTACGCTATACAGGCTAATAAACTGCAATATTAGCCAATGAAATATGAGTCACTGGAATATTAGGTAAATAGAATAAAGTCAAAATGCTATATTTTTAAGCGAATAATAGTAAACAGCATTCGAAACATAGGGAAGTTTAGAAAGTTATGTCTAAAAATGAATCGGTGTTGATTGTTGATGATTCACATGTCACCTTAAAAATATTAGCCTCATGTCTAAAAGATTTGCATCAAGTTAAAATTGCGACTAATGGTGCAGCATGTTTGCAAATAGCTCAAATACATCCTCAACCTGATCTTATTTTATTAGATGTCACTATGCCGGATATGGATGGTTATGAAGTCTGCGAGCAGCTTAAGAAAAACCCCCTGACTGCTGCGATCCCTGTGATCTTTCTTACTGGTTTAGACGCAGAGAAAGATGAGGAAAGAGGTTTATTAATTGGCGCCGTTGATTACATTACTAAACCGGTTCGACCTGCAATTGTGGTCGCTCGTGTTAAAACACATTTAACGCTTAAATTGCAACGAGATAAGCTCAACCAAATGGCTTTTCATGATCAATTAACTGGATTATATAATCGTCATTATTTAATGGATATTGCAGAAAGAGAGGTGTTGACTGCAAAACGTCATCACTTTGCACTTTGGGTCTTAATGATAGATATTGATCATTTTAAAAAGATCAATGATACCCATGGCCATGCAGTGGGTGACGTTGTTTTACAAGCAGTAGCAGAAACATTAGCGCAGGATTGTAGCGATCAAGATTTGATTGCTCGCTCCGGTGGTGAAGAGTTTGTGATCCTATTTGATCCCTGTGAAGATGAAGAGGCATTTAATAAAGCCGTGGGTTTATTGGATGCGATTGAATCACTTAACCCGCACAATATTAATGTCACTATCAGTATCGGTATGGCAAAAATATCAGAGCAAGATGAAAATTTTGGACGCTTTTTAAAACGTGCCGATGATGCTTTATATGAGGCGAAAAAGAATGGTAGAAACAGGTTAGAAATTGCTTAATTTAGGTTTTTCTTAGCTTATCGTTTTTAACTGTGCAGGGAAAAAAGAAAAAAGAAAAAAGAAAAAAGAAAAAAGAAAAAAGCTAAAAAGTAAAAACAAAAAAGGCAACCGAAGTTGCCTTTTGATATTTAGTAAGCAGATTAGCCTTTAAACATTAAAGCGGAAGTGAATCACATCGCCGTCTTTAGTGACGTAAGATTTACCTTCTAAACGCCATTTACCTGCTTCTTTTGCGCCGGCTTCGCCTTTAAATTCAACAAAGTCATCAAAACTAATAATTTCAGCGCGGATGAAACCACGTTCAAAATCAGTATGAATTTTACCAGCTGCTTGCGGTGCAGTTGCGCCAACAGGCACTGTCCAAGCACGTACTTCTTTAACACCAGCTGTGAAGTAAGTTTGTAGGTGTAATAGCTCGTAACCGCTGTAGATAACTCGATTAAGACCTGGTTCGCTTTGACCAATACCTTCTAAAAACTCAGCTTTGTCTTCATCATCTAATTCTGCAATTTCAGATTCAATCGCAGCACAAACAGGTACAACTACCGCGCCTTCTTTCTCTGCAATTTCACGTACTTTGTCTAAGAATGGGTTATCTTCAAAACCATCTTCAGCAACGTTAGCAATGTACATAGTCGGTTTAAGCGTTAAAAAGCTTAGGTAGTCTATTGCTGCACGTTCTTCTTTTTCAAGTTCTAAACCACGAACCATACCGTCAGCTTCTAAATGTGCTTTGATACGTTCTAGAATAGGTAATTCGAATTTAGCGTCTTTATCGCCGCCTTTGGCTTTTTTACCTAAGCGTAAAATAGCGCGGTCACAACTTTCTAAGTCGGCTAGTGCTAATTCAGTGTTGATGATGTCAATATCTTCCTGTGGGTCTATTTTACCCGCAACATGAACGATATTGTCATCTTGGAAACAACGCACAACGTGTCCGATAGCATCTGTTTCACGAATGTTTGCTAGGAATTTATTACCAAGACCTTCACCTTTTGATGCGCCTTCAACTAAACCGGCGATATCAACAAATTCCATGGTCGTTGGTAAAACTTTCTGCGGATTTACAATCGCAGCCAGTTGATCTAAACGTGGATCAGGTACAGGAACGATGCCAGTATTTGGCTCGATTGTACAAAAAGGAAAGTTAGCCGCTTCAATGCCTGCTTTTGTTAATGCATTAAAAAGGGTCGATTTACCAACATTGGGTAAACCAACGATACCACATTTAAAACCCATGATTTTATCCTATTAATTAACTGTTATTGTGCTTTGAAACTATGTAAGCGATTCATCGCTTTTTCTATGCCGTCAACACCTAAAATGTGTGTGCAACGGGCAGCTTCATCGATACTTTGCTCGATCAAATTCTGTTCAGTACTTGTTGCTTTACCAAGTACATAACCGCTAACACGACTTTTATCGCCCGGATGGCCGATGCCGATACGTAAACGGTAGAAATTTTTATTATTGCCTAACTTGGAAATGATATCTCGCAAGCCATTATGCCCACCATGACCGCCACCCAGTTTAAACTTTGCTACTCCTGGGGAAATGTCTAACTCGTCATGGGCTACTAAAATCTCTTCTGGTTTAATTTGGTAGAATTTTGCCATTGCGATAACAGCTTTACCACTAAGATTCATAAAGGTAGTTGGAACTAATAAACGAATGTCGTTACCCGCAAACTGAATACGACCGGTAAGACCAAAAAACTTTGCTTCAGGTTTTAGCTGAATGTTTTCTTGTGAGGCGAGTTGTTGTATGTACCATTGTCCGGCATTGTGTCGAGTATTTGCATATTCGGGGCCTGGATTAGCCAGGCCCACAAGCAATTTAATCGTAGTTGACACGATTACTCAGCAGCGTCAGCTGCTTCTGTTGCTTCTTCTTCTTCGCCTTCAGCAGCTACTTTCTTAGCTGTGATAGCTAGTACTGGTAAATCATGCTCTTCGCCTTTAGCAAGCTCAGCAGACTCAACACCTTTAGGTAATGTGATATCAGAGATGTGAACTGTTCCACCAATTTCAACATTTGCGATATCAACTTCGATGAACGCAGGTAAATCAGCTGGTAAACAAGTTACTTCTAACTCATTTGCTAAGTGAGCAATAACGCCACCATTTTTAACAGCTGTAGCAGTTTCTTCGTTTAAGAAGTGCAGCGGTACAGTTGTTTGTAATTTATGTGTTGCATCAACACGTAAAAGATCTAAATGTTGGATACGCTCTTTGAAAGAGTGACGTTGAATAGCTTTAAGCAATACTTGCTCAGAAACACCATCAATTTCTAAGTTCAATACTGAAGAGTAAAATGCTTCAATAGATTCAACTTTCATTAATTCTTTGTGTTCGAAAGTCAGAGATACAGGATCTTTTCCTGAACCGTATACAACACCAGGTGTTTGGTTTGTGTGACGTAGGCGGCGGCTCGCACCTTTCCCTAAATCTGTACGGCTTGTTGCTACTAATGTAATTGACATGGTAAAACTCCATTGTTGAAAAAACAAAATGTCTTTTCAAATTAAAATAGATTATCGTTTGCGACCAGCGATAACCGCCTTTTTCCCCGTTAGGGTGTATAAAAAAGGCGCGCCATAGTAACTCAGTAAACGCTTTTGTACAAATTAAATGCATAAAAAAAGCGCTTATTTATAACAAATAAGCGCTTCTCAAAATAGAACACAAAGAGAGGGTAACTATCTCGTTGTTTCCTTAGTTATAAAAGTAAAATATGAAACCTAGTAATGGAACATCGCAGAAATTGATTCTTCGTTGCTCACGCGGCGAATAGCTTCAGCTAACATTCCGCTTAAAGTCAGTTGCTTAACTTTACCAGTCGCAAGGATTTCATCTGTTAATGGGATAGAATCCGTTACGATAAACTCATCAATTACAGAGTTTTTGATGTTATCAACAGCAGAACCAGAGAATACAGCGTGAGTAGCATAAGCATAAACAGATAGTGCGCCACGTTCTTTTAGTGCAGCAGCTGCTTGACATAATGTACCACCGGTATCGATCATGTCATCAACGATAATACAGTTACGGCCTTCAACATCACCAATCAAATGCATAACTTGAGCAACATTTGCTTTAGGGCGACGTTTGTCAATGATTGCTAGATCAGCATCATCTAATAGTTTAGCGTGTGCACGAGCACGAACTACACCACCGATATCTGGAGAAACAATCATTGGGTTTTCTAGTTTTTTCTCTAACATATCTTCTAATAGCACTGAGCTGCCAAATACGTTATCAACAGGTACATCGAAGAAACCTTGAATTTGTTCAGCATGTAAATCAACAGTCATTACACGGTCAACGCCAACATTTGAAAGGAAGTCAGCAACTACTTTAGCAGTAATTGGAACACGGCTTGAACGAACACGGCGATCTTGGCGAGCGTAACCAAAGTATGGGATTACAGCTGTAATACGACCAGCTGATGCGCGACGAAGTGCATCGATCATTACAATCAATTCCATTAAGTTGTCGTTCGTTGGTGCACAAGTAGATTGCACGATGAAAATATCATCACCACGAACATTCTCATTAATTTGCACGTGAATTTCGCCATCACTAAAACGACCTACGTCTGCGCTTCCTAATTTGATGAAAAGACGATCTGCTATTTTCTGAGCTAGATCGGGTGTTGCGTTACCTGCAAATAGTTTCATGTTTGGCACTTTGAGGACCTCTTTCATCCTGTTGATTTAGTCAATGACGCAATGTCATTAACAAGTGTAATTAGTTGAAATTTCAACTAATTAGTCTGATTTTTTTGTAGATAATAATTCACGTAGAGGTGAAGTATTTAAGCCTTCCGCGGTGAAGCAATTCAACCATTTTGGCGTTTGTTGTGCTAATAACTCAGCTTCATTAGCATGGTCAAATGTGCTAAACACACATGCCCCTGTCCCAGTCATTTGAGTCGGGGCGTATTCTAGCAACCAGTCGATGGTATTAGCAACCACCGGATAGTGTTTTTTGACGCAAGGCTCGCAATCATTTGTCCATTTATTGCTCATAAGTTGCTCATGTTGAAGCTTTTTTGTATCCCTTTTTAAATATGGATTTTTAAATACTTCAGGGGTAGATATGTGACAATCTGGTACCGCTACTAAATAATGAGCTTGTTTCGGCTGAACGGAATGCAAAATTTCGCCCACGCCTTCTGCAATTGCAGCTTTTCCATGAATAAAAATAGGTACATCTGCGCCCAATGATTTACCTAGCTCAGCTAAGGTCTGTTCACTTAACTCTAAATCCCAATGGTAATTGAGTGCGACTAATGTTGTCGCTGCATCTGATGAACCGCCGCCTAAGCCACCACCCATCGGGAGGTTTTTCTCTAAATCAATATGTGCACCCAATGAGCAACCTGTATGTTGTTTTAATAACACCGCAGCTTTATAGATAAGGTTACTTTCCAGTGGCACACCTTCAATAGCAGGACTGATGCTAATGTTGCCACTGTTATTCGCAGTTATGGTGAGGTGATCACAGCGATCAATAAACTGAAACAAGGTTTGTAATTCGTGGTAACCATCGGCACGTTGTCCGGTGATATATAAAAAAAGATTTAATTTCGCAGGTGCAGGCCAGCGAATAGATTCAGTTTGCATAATAAACTCGATTAGTTTGTTACTTTCCATTGATTAATAGCTATTTTGACGCGGATATCATCGCGCTTAAGATTTACTTTGGTGGGTAAAACGGTGCCAGAGAAAACTTGGTATTGTTGGAAGTCAACTTCCCAAAGATTTTGGCTTGCATCTAAACCCACTAGTTCACTGACTTGCTGTTGATCATTGAGTTGGTAAGAGGCATTCGCAGGATTACCTTTGATCCATTGTTGTAACGCAGCAATAGGAAGATCTAAACCAGGGGAGAGTTGTTTAATTAAAGTGTTGGCATTTTGTCCTGTAAATACTTCATCATCATTGTTGATAATCTCAACACCTTGTTCATTTTTAGTGACTTGTAGAATACGAGTACCGATAAAAGTAGTGAGTTGAATTGAATAATAATCACCTTGTTGTTGCCAATAAATATTGGCACTTTGGCGATCCGACTCAAGAAAAATAGCCAGCTTACCGGTGAGTGTCCAGTGATCAAGTTGTTGTAATGCTTGCTTTTGCTGTTCCCAAGTCTGATTTGTTAATAGCGTATTGTCTTCAGAATCTGAGTTATTAAATTGAGAACAACCAGAGAGGGTAATAATAAATATCAGTGAAAGTAATTTTTTCATTGCTAAAGCCAGTCGAGAAAAGTGGTTTTAATATATCAAACTATTTTAGTGACCGCTTTGTTCTTTTGGTTTTGTCTCACTAACCGCATTAAACATTTAATAGATTATTTAGCGCCGCTTTGTTTTGTGAGGTAGGTTATTGCTTTGCGTGGTTTCATTGATCTGCGCAGTATCATTACACTTAGTTTCCATAATCAGCGTTATAATTGATATTACCTACTCGCTGGACTTAATTAGTTGTTATTGCAAAAATAAGTGAAAGCGGAACAACGCTTAAATGTTTAATAGTTAGGTGGTAGGTGATGCATTACCCTGAGTGAGTAATGCATTTTGATTGGTAATGGGGGCGGGCAATTAACCAATTAACCAATTAACTCATTTATGAAATTAGTAATTCTTTTGCGTTGGCTAATGTATGTTCGGTAATACTATCTCCGCCTAATAGCCTTGCGAGTTCATGAATACGTTCTGACTCATCTAATAATTGCATATTAGTATTGGTACTTTTACCGTCACTATGTTTATTAACAATCATATGTTGATGACCGTTACCTGCTACTTGCGGTAAATGCGTAACACAAAATATTTGTGTACTTTCACCTAATTGACGTAATAAATTACCAACTACTGCGGCAGTTGCGCCACTGATACCTACATCAACTTCATCAAAAATTAGCGTTGGTGTTGAAACGCGTTGGCTGATGATCACTTGAATCGCTAAGCTGATACGTGATAATTCCCCACCCGACGCAACTTTACCTAAATTTTGTAACCCTTGCCCTGCATTTGCAGCAACTTGGAATTCGATGCCATCAATACCAAGAGGGCTAAGGCTATCAGCACCGTGTTGAGTCATTGCAACTTCAAACTGGCCATCTTCCATATTAAGCTTTTGGATGCTTTGAGTAATCTTTTTACTTAATTCTTTTGCGTAACGCTGACGGCTTTGACTGAGTTTTTGTGCATGTTTAATATAGTCTTGTTTTGCGCTATCAAGATCAATCGTCAGTTTCTCTATTTGTGCTTCGCTATTATTAAGTTGTTGATATTCTTTGCTAAGTTTTTGGTGGAACGTATATAACATTTCTGGTTGAACTTGGTGCTTTCTTGCTAATGTCAGCGCTTGGCTTAAACGTGATTCCAATTGCTCAAATTGTTCTGGGTCCAGTTCTAGTTGTTCACTGTATTGGCGTAATTCGTAGCCTGCTTCTTCAATTTGAATCACGGCTTCTTGTAACGAAGTGACAATGCTTTCAAGCTTACTATCGTGCTGAACTTGTGATTCAAGTAATGAAATACTTTTCTGTAATAGTGTTAGTGCATCAACGTCGTCTGAATCCGTTAATAAACTTAAACTGATTTGTGTGTTCTCTAAGAGCGCGCCACTGTTGGCTAATTTTTTATGCTCGGACTCTATTTCTGTAAACTCGTCCTCTGCTAATGCAAACTCATCTAATTCAATGATTTGGTATTCCAATAACTGTTTACGTGCTTGTTTTTCTTGCTGACTTAACTGTTGTTGCTGTAATTGTTTTTTTAGAAAGTGGCAGCCTTGGTAAGTGTCTTTTACTTTTTGTACTAGTTGTTGATGGTTGGCATATTCATCAATAATCGATAGCTGTATATCAGGACGTAATAAACTTTGGTGTGCATGTTGACCGTGAATGTTAACTAATAGCTGGCCTAAACTTTTTAACTGAGAAAGCGGTACAGGGGTTGCATTAACGTAAGCACGCGAACGTCCTTCTTTGGTAATAATTCGGCGTAATAAACATTCGTTAGGGTTATCGCTCAGGCTATTTTCTAAATCATTATTACTTAACCATGCAAGTGCATTTGGTGTGTCACTCAGGTTAAAGCGAGCGCTCACTTCTGCTTTATCTGTACCTTGGCGGATCATGCTTGCATCCGCGCGGTCACCAAGACATAGGCCTAATGCATCGATAGCAATTGATTTACCTGCACCTGTTTCACCTGTGATTGTGGTCATACCTTGGTGAAAATCAAGCTCTAGAAATTTCACAATTGCAAAGTTCTGAACAGTTAATTGGCTTAGCATAAAATAGATATCCTATGATTATCTTAACGATTATATTAACAACGAAATGACCATTAGTTAAAAGCAGTAGTTTAAAAACACTCGTTTAAAAGTACTGTTTAAATAAACAGTTTGTGGTTGCAGTTTAATACTGTTTTTTTAAACAGTAAAGTGCTGTTTGTCTAATTTTCGTTAATTTTTTAATGCTGTTCACTTTCTTATTGATATAGAAATGTTGTTTTGGTTAATAACAAATACGTGTTGAAAGGGGAGATTGAATGGTAATGGTTAGGGGATCACTTAAACCAGTACAAACCTTGGGTAGCCTGTACTGGTTTTTAGTCAGTTAAATGTATTAAAACAGTTTATTACCCCAACCAAATTTAGTTTGAAGCACGTTAAAGTAGTTGTAATTATGAGGGTGCACCAAGTGCAATTTATGCTGCGTCTTTTTAATAATTACTTCATCGCCAGGTAACACTGATAAATTAACATGACTGTCGCAGCTGATTTGCATTTCTATCGTATTAGACTGTGCCATTTTTAATCGCACAATACTATTGGCATCAATAACAATAGGGCGGCTGTTAAGGGTGTGAGGAAACATCGGCAGTAAACTAATTGCATCCAGTTTTGGCGTTAAAATTGGGCCGCCTCCTGACAGAGAATAAGCCGTCGAACCGGTTGGTGTAGATAGGATCAAACCATCTGCACGTTGGTTGATCATAAAGTTATCATTAACATACACTTCAAATTCGATCATATGTGCAATTTTATCGGGATGTAACACTGCTTCATTAACCGCTGTACTACTGCTTTTCATATGGCCGTGGCTATGTACTTGCGCTTCTAATAAAAAACGATGTTCAGTTTGATAGTTACCTTCTAATACCTCACTAAGTGGTTGTTCAAAGTTATCAGGGTCTAAATCCGTTAAAAAACCTAAGTTACCTCTATTTACACCAATCACTGAAATATCGAATCGTGCTAGCACTCTAGCAGCGCCTAACATATATCCATCACCACCAACGACTATCGCTAAATCACATTTTTGGCCAATCCCCACTAAATCTTCATAGCGTATTTGTGGTAGGTCTAAATCCTCTGCTAAACGCAGGTCAACAATGATTGAATGGCCACGAGCTTCTAAAAAATAGTACAGGCTAGTTAGTGTCTGTAGTGCTTCAGTGTGTTGTGGTTTGCCGATTAACCCAATGGTTTTAAATTCAGATTGTTGCTGATTATCCAGACTCATAGAATGCCTACTTGCGAAAAAATGATGACTTTCAGTATACCTGTTATAAATGTTTTTATTAACAGGCTTGAAACTATTATTACTATCCCCATAATAGAGCTTATAAAACTGACCCAAATAATATTAAGTAGGATTGAATTATGAGCGAAGAACAAAAAAAGACTGTTGAAGAAGCAATTGAAACTGTTTTAGGCGAAGAAGCTGCCGAGCAAAATGCAGAAACAATAACTGAAGATGTTGCTGTCGAAGTTGTTGATGAGCAAGCTCTTCAAATTGAAACGTTAACTAAAAAATTAGCGTTGGCTGAAGAAGCATTATCAGAGCAAAAAGATCTTGTGATCCGTGCTCAAGCTTTCTCTCAAAATGAAATCCGTAAAGCAGGTATTGACGCTGAAAACCGTCGTAAATCTGTTTTAAGAACATTTGCTAATGCATTAACGCCAGTTGTTGATCACTTAGAACTAGCAATTCAACACGCAGATAAAGAGAATGAAACCTTAAAACCTATGGTTGATGGCGTTGAAATGACTTTAACTGAACTATTGAAAGCGATTGCAAGCATCGGTATTCAACAAATCGATCCAATTGGTGAAACATTAAACCCTGAAAAGCATCAAGCAATGAGTATGCAAGTGGTTGAAGGTGTTGCGCCTAACCAAGTTGTTGCTGTTATGCAAAAAGGTTATGAGTTAAATGGCGGTCAAGTTATTCGTCCAGCAATGGTTGTGGTTTCAAAAGCTGCAGAATAATTTTTTTGAAAGCTAAAAGCTTGTAAAAGTATTGGCTAAAATAAAAATGAATAAAAAGGTGCTTTAGCACCTTTTTTTATGACTACATCGCCCTAACTATTAAATGTTAGGCAGGAGCGGTTAAAGGCATTGCTTTAAATAATATTGATTAAATCAATATTATGCCTAAAGACAAGTGAGCGGTTGTTTGTTGCTTTATAAAAATGTAGCGCTTTAATCATTGTTTTTAAACAATAGGGCAGCTTAGTGATTTACTGCAATAAGCATTATTTAAAAAAAAGTCATTTTTTTTGCTTGTAGCCCTTGAAACAAAAAAATAGCCCCTTATATATAAAGTATCGAACAGACACTGCCAACGTGCAGTTAGTCAACTAAACAAGTAACAACATTAACAAGTGTGGAGAGAGTTAAAATGGGTAAAATTATCGGTATTGATTTAGGTACTACGAATTCATGTGTTTCTGTACTGGATGGCGATGTAGCTAAAATCATTGAAAATGCAGAAGGCGAACGTACTACTCCTTCAATCATTGCTTATGCAGAAGATGGCGAAATCTTAGTAGGTCAACCTGCTAAACGTCAGTCTGTAACTAACCCAACAAATACTTTATTTGCTATCAAACGTCTTATCGGTCGTCGCTTTGAAGATGAAGAAGTACAACGCGATATCAAAATTATGCCTTACGAAATTGTAAAAGCTGATAACGGTGATGCATGGGTTGAAGCACGTGGCAATAAAATGGCGCCTCCACAAATCTCTGCTGAAGTTTTGAAAAAAATGAAAAAAACAGCAGAAGATTACCTAGGTGAAAAAGTATCTGGCGCTGTAATTACAGTACCTGCTTACTTTAACGATGCGCAACGTCAAGCAACTAAAGATGCTGGTCGTATCGCGGGTCTAGATGTTAAACGTATCATCAATGAGCCAACGGCTGCTGCATTTGCTTACGGTGTTAACAATTCTAAAGGCGACAGCGTTGTTGCTGTATACGATTTAGGTGGTGGTACTTTCGATATTTCAATCATTGAAATCGATGAAGTAGATGGCGAAAAAACATTTGAAGTATTAGCAACTAATGGTGATACGCACTTAGGTGGTGAAGATTTCGATAACCGTCTAATCAACTTCTTAGTTAAAGAGTTCCAAAAAGACCAGAACTTCGATCTAACTAAAGATCCATTAGCGATGCAACGTGTTAAAGAAGCTGCTGAAAAAGCAAAAATCGAGCTTTCTTCTGCACAACAAACTGATATTAACCTGCCATACATCACTGCAGATGCATCAGGTCCTAAACATTTAAACATTAAAGTAACTCGTTCTAAATTAGAGTCTTTAGTTGAAGATATGGTTAAAGCAACACTTGAGCCATTACGTATTGCACTTAAAGATGCTGACTTATCTGTTGGTGACATCGATGATGTTATCTTAGTTGGTGGTCAAACTCGTATGCCTTTAGTACAAGCAGCAGTTGCTGAGTTCTTTGGTAAAGCAGCACGTAAAGATGTTAACCCTGATGAAGCAGTTGCAATGGGCGCGGCGATTCAAGGTGCTGTACTTTCAGGTGACAAAACTGACGTATTATTATTAGACGTTACACCGTTATCTTTAGGTATCGAAACAATGGGTGGCGTATTAACGAAAGTTATTGATAAAAATACAACTATCCCAACTAAACAGTCACAAACATTCTCAACTGCTGAAGATAACCAAAGTGCGGTAACTATCCACATTCTTCAAGGTGAGCGTAAACGTGCTGCGGATAACAAATCTTTAGGTCAATTCAACCTAGAAGGTATTCGTGCTGCATCTCGTGGTGCACCACAAATCGAAGTAACATTCGATATGGATGCTGATGGTATCTTGCATGTATCTGCTAAAGATAAAGATACAAACCAAGAACAAAAAATTACGATTAAATCAAGCTCAGGTCTATCTGACGAAGAGATTGAAAAAATGGTAAATGACGCAGAAGCAAATGCTGATGCTGATAAAAAGTTCGAAGAAATGGTAACTGCACGTAACCAAGGTGATGCATTAGTACACAGCACTCGCAAACAAATTGAAGAAGCAGGCGACGCACTACCAGCTGACGATAAAGAAAAAATCGAAGCTGCGTTGACTGAACTTGAAGCTGCAATTAAAAGCGAAGACAAAGAAGCAATTGAAACTAAAACTCAAGCGCTAGCTGAAGCATCACAAAAACTAGCTGAAGTTGCTCAACAAAAAGCACAAGCTGGTGAAGCCGGTGCAGAACAACCAGAAGCACAAGCTAAGCAAGATGATGACATCGTTGATGCTGAGTTTGAAGAAGTAAAAGACGAGAAAAAATAATTAGGTAACCCCTAAATAAGTAAGATCGTTTCAACTCGCGGGTTATGGATTTATCTATAATCCGCGTGTTTGTTTTCAATAAACAGAGATTTGAGAAATAACCATGTCTAAACGAGATTGTTATGAGGTACTTGGTTTAAGCCGAGATGCGTCAGAGAAAGAAGTTAAAAAAGCTTATAAACGCTTAGCGATGAAGTACCACCCAGATCGTACTAAAGGTGATGATGCGCTAGAAGAAAAATTCAAAGAAGTAAAAGAAGCTTACGAAATTCTTAGCGATCCCCAAAAGAAAGCCGCATTTGATCAATATGGTCACGATGGTGTTAATCAGCAAGGTCAAGGCGGTGGTGGTTTCGGCGGTGGCGGTTTTGACGATATCTTCGGAGATATTTTTGGTGGTGGCCGCCGTGGCGGAGCGCAGCGTCCTCAACAAGGTTCAGACCTACGCTACAACATGGAGCTAACATTAGAAGAGGCCGTTAAAGGTATCTCTAAAGAAATCCAAATTCCAACATTAGTACATTGTGAACAGTGTAATGGTTCTGGCGCTAAGAAAGGCACAGATACTAAGACTTGTGGCACTTGTCATGGCCAAGGCCAAGTGCAAATGCGTCAAGGTTTCTTTGCAGTTAATCAAACGTGTCCTACTTGTCGTGGTAAAGGTAAAATTATCACTGACCCATGTAACAAGTGTCACGGTGAAGGTCGTTACGAGCGCAGTAAAACCTTATCAGTTAAAATTCCAGCCGGCGTTGATACTGGCGACCGTATCCGTTTAAGCGGCGAAGGTGAAGCGGGAGAACAAGGTGCACCTGCTGGTGACTTGTATGTACAGATGAATGTACGTCCGCATGATGTGTTTGAGCGCGACGGTAATGACTTATATTGTGAAGTCCCAATTAGCTTTACAGAGGCGGCGTTAGGCGGGGAAATTGAAGTCCCTACTTTAGATGGCCGCGTGAAATTGAAAATACCTGCAGAAACGCAAACAGGACGTATGTTCCGTATGCGTAATAAAGGCGTTAAATCAGTGCGTAGTCACTCTACAGGTGATTTAATGTGTAAAGTGACTATTGAAACACCAGTTAAATTATCAAGCAAACAGCGTGAATTATTAAAAGAGTTTGAAAACTCACTGGGTTCAGGTAGTAGTAAAAAGCATCAACCTAAGTCAGAAGGTTTTTTGAATAGCTTAAAAACATTTTTTGACGATATAAGTAAATAACCTATTTTATGATAGGATAGGTCGCTTTCGAGCGGCCTTTTTTTTTCCTGATAATAAATTATCTAACTGAAAAAGTGCTGGTTTTTAGCAAAAAGTAGCAAATGGTAAGCGCTTTATTTAGCGATCTTATGCTAGTAGTATTGGCTACCATTCGATTTAAAGACTGTAATAATGAGCGCTATTTTGATTGTTTATTTTTGCGCTAGGTTTTATTCCTGAACCTAAAGATGAATAATCAAGTGACAAAAATAACTGCATACATAATGGTGCAAGATCAGGTTAAGTCTTTAAATCGTTTGATATAATGGAGCGAATGCCACTTGTCTATTGTAACAATTGTTAAGTGGTTAACAAATCGTACATTTTATTTATACGATATGTTTTAGCTTGGGTAATATGACGCACGTTAAATCAGTGTTATGCCGATTGTATTATGTATGTGTTTTAAATTTTACGCGGAAAGATAGTTTAGTTTGCGGTGTAGGTTGCTATAAAGGGTTATTTCGTTTATTTAACTTACCACCAAAAACTAAGCTATTTTAACAACTAAAATAGCACGTTTAATTATTACAATTAGTATTAGCTCATATTAGTATCATGAGTAATTCTTTACTCATACGGAGAAGTTTAGTGATAAATATCCTGCTGGTCGATGACCATGAATTAGTTCGTACAGGGATAAGCCGTATCATTGATGATGTTCGAGGCATGAAAGTAATTGGCGAAGCTGAAAGCGGAGAAGACGCTGTTAAGTGGTGCCGTAGTAATGAACCAGATGTAATTTTAATGGATATTAATATGCCAGGTATTGGCGGACTTGATGCGATGCATAAAATTTTGCGCATCAATGAAGATATTAAAATCATTATGTTAACCATGCATACTGAAAATCCATTTCCAACCAAAGTAATGCAAGCAGGTGCAGCTGGTTATTTAAGTAAGGGGGCTTGCCCTGAAGAAGTATTAAATGCAATTCGTATCGTGCATTCAGGACAGCGTTATTTAACGCCTGAAATCGCACAACAAATGGCATTATCACAGTTGTCACCTAATGATGAAGATCCATTTCGTGTGTTGTCTGAACGCGAACTACAGATCATGATCATGATCACCAAGGGACAACGTGTTGTTGATATCTCTGAGCAATTAAGTCTCAGCCCTAAAACTATCAATAGTTATCGCTATCGTCTATTTGATAAATTAGGAGTACATGGAGATGTAGAGTTGACTCATTTGGCTATCCGTTATGGAATGCTGGATGCGGATACACTATAAACAGATACTTTGTTAAAAAATTCAAAAAGCACCTTAATATAAGGTGCTTTTTTATATCCTCAGTTTACACTTAATCAGCGACTAAACTTTACCGGTGAGCCACATTCTGCTTATGAGCAAATTTAATTCAGATGCATTTTTAAAAACAGTGACCACTGAGCCTGGTGTGTACCGTATGTTCGATGATAAAGATCAAATCATCTACATTGGTAAGGCTAAAAATCTTAAAAAACGTTTAAACAGTTATTTTAGCCTAACTCAAAAACACCCTAAAACATTGGCTTTAGTGAGTCATATTGTTCGTATTGAAGTCACTATCACGCATACCGAAACGGAAGCGTTGATTCTTGAGCATAACTTCATCAAACAGCATAAACCTAAATATAACGTGTTGCTGCGTGATGATAAATCTTATCCCTATCTATTTTTAAGTGACCATAAACACCCGCAGTTAACCCTAGTGCGTTCGCAAAATAAAAAGCGTAAAGGTACTTACTTCGGTCCTTATCCAAGCGGTGGGGCGGTACGAGAAAGTTTGCATTTAATGCAAAAGTTATTTCCGATCCGTCAATGTGAAGATAGCTATTATAAAAACCGTTCTCGACCTTGTTTACAATACCAATTAAAGCGTTGTTTAGGACCCTGTGTGAATGCTATGCCTGAGCAGGAGTATGCGCATCAGGTTGATTTAGCGACCGCTTTTCTACAGGGGAAAAGTCAGCATGTAATTGAAGAATTAGTGAATGAAATGGAGGTGGCGAGCCAAACATTAGAGTTTGAAAAAGCCGCCGTAAGACGCGACCAAATTCAATCTCTGAAAAAAGTACAAGAGCAACAGTGGGTGAGCGGTGAAGTTGAACAATTAGATGTATTAGGTTTTAGCTATCAGCATGGCGTTGCCAGTATTCACATGTTATTCGTTCGACAGGGGCGTGTATTAGGTAGTCGTAATTACTTTCCTAAAGTGCCCAAAAATAGCTCTGAAGAAGAAGTGCTTAGTAGCTTTTTGAGTCAATTTTACCTATCTGGGCAAAATGGTCGCGCTATTCCCCGTGAAATATTATTAAGTGATGATTTTAGTGATCGCGAAATTTTTGAAGAGCTTTTCTCAGAGCATAGTGGTTATAAAACTAAACTTAAAATAGTGATGCGTGGCGAGCGCTTACGCTTTACTAAATTAGCTAAAACCAATGCGAATGTGGCCTTAAGCACGCACTTAAGTCAGCAAAAATCTATCCTACAACGTTATAACTTACTCGAAGAAAAACTAGAACTGACCGAACCTATTCAACGTATGGAATGTTACGATATTTCACATATGATGGGTGAAAAAACAGTGGCTTCCTGTGTTGTCTTCAACCGTGAAGGCGCTAAAAAATCTGATTACCGTCGCTTTAATATTACAGGGATCACTCCTGGGGATGATTATGCGGCCATGGGGCAAGTATTAGCACGTCGCTTTAAAGATTTACAAAGTGCAGAAACAACGCCTGATATTATCTTTATTGATGGTGGTTTAGGGCAACTGAGTCAAGCTGAAACGATTGTTAGCTCACTGGAGCATAACTTCCCCGATAAATATCCGCTGTTGATTGGTATCGCCAAAGGTGTTGCACGTAAAGCGGGCGAAGAAACACTTATTTTGGCTGATAGCCATGAAATATTAGAGATAGACAGTACTTCTCCTGCCTTACACTTGATTCAACAGATTCGAGATGAGTCGCATCGCTTTGCTATCATGGGGCATCGTCAGCAACGAGATAAAGTAAGGCGAACGAGTACGCTAGAAGGAATTGCTGGCGTAGGCGCTAAACGACGCCAAATGTTACTCAATCATTTCGGTGGCTTACAGGGAGTGAAATCTGCGAGTATTGATGAGTTAGCTAAGTTAAATGGAATAAGCAAAAGTTTGGCCGAAACGATTCATGAAGTTTTGCATCATTAGGCATGATTCGTAAATAGCTGTGAAACGCCGCCAAATGCTAAGCTATACAGTTTAATTCAGCATTTCGGCGGTTTACAGGGAGTGAAATCTGCGAGTATTGATGAGTTAGCTAAGTTAAATGGTATAAGCAAAAGTTTGGCCGAAACGATTCATGATGTTTTGCATCATTAGGCATGATTCGTAAATAGCTGTGAAACGCCGCCAAATGCCAAACTATACGGTTTAATTCAGCATTTCGGTGGTTCAGAGCGAGTGAAATCTGCGAGTATTGATGAGTTAGCTAAATTAAATGGAATAAGCAAAAGTTTGGCCGAAACGATTCATGAAGTTTTGCATCATTAGCATTGATTGCGTAATAGTGAATTTTCATAAGGGACACAAGCGTTAAAGGTTTTTTAAATTAAGTAGGGTTAGCTCTTAACGATTAATCAAGAGCTTTTAACTTTTGAACATCATTTTGCAACATCATCGCGATACACTTCAATGAAAATAATGGCATTGATTTCCTATACGAAGTGCGATCTTCATTATTACTGTAATGTATTTAATGCACCGTATTTTTTGATCTATCTCTCTTTATCAATGCAGATGGAGGTGATTCATTTTGTAAGCTGAAATATATTGCTATTAATTGCCTACTTTATGAGTTAAGCATTTGCAAATGTAAACCATAAAATGCAAAAATAAGCAGGCTTACCTTAAAGGATATTTTAATGCTCAACATTCCCAATTTATTAACCTGTTTTCGAATTCTTCTGATCCCTGTATTTGTAGTTATCTTTTATCTACCAATATCTTGGTCAGCCCCCCTTGCCACCTTTATTTTTTGGCTCGCAGGCGTAACAGATTGGTTAGATGGTTATTTAGCGCGTCGTTTAAATCAACAAACACCCTTTGGCGCATTTTTAGATCCCGTTGCAGACAAAATCATGGTGTCCGTTGCGTTAGTGATGATTGTTGAGCACTACTCAGTTATTTGGATAACGGTGCCTGCAATGATTATGATTGGCCGCGAAATTATTATTTCTGCATTACGTGAATGGATGGCTGAATTGGGTGAGCGAGCAAGTGTTGCTGTTTCATCTATTGGTAAAATTAAAACCGCATCGCAAATGTTAGCGTTATTTTTGTTAATTTGGCAACACTCGATAGAAATGGAATGGGTAGGCTTTACTTTCTTATATGTGGCAACGGCATTAACGCTATGGTCGATGATTGTTTATCTTGCAGCGGCATGGCCTTTATTAAAAAAGAGTAATGAGCTGTAAATTGCTGAATATCTAAACGCTTCGTCTAAAAAAACGTCGAACAACCTAAAAGAAGTAAAAAAGTCGATAATATCTATTGACTCATTGTGAAGAATCATTAGAATGCGCACACATCGAGAGGGGAAATAGTTACTGCTTCTTCTTGAGATAAACATAGTGATGCGGTACTAGCTCAGTTGGTAGAGCACGACCTTGCCAAGGTCGGGGTCACGAGTTCGAGTCTCGTGTACCGCTCCAAATGTTTTGGCGGAATGGCAGAGTGGCCATGCAGTGGATTGCAAATCCATCCACCTCGGTTCGACTCCGGGTTCCGCCTCCATTACAATCTTTGCCCGGGTGGTGAAATCGGTAGACACAAGGGATTTAAAATCCCTCGACTTATGGTCGTGACGGTTCAAGTCCGTCTCCGGGCACCAATTTCATAAAAGAACCAGCTTATAGCTGGTTTTTTTATATCTAAAATTTGAGTCTCTAATATATCGGCTCTTTGATATTAAAATCCCCGCATCTAATTCTGGTCGTGGCGGTTCAAGTCCGTCTCCGGGCACCAATTTCATAAAATAACCAGCTTATAGCTGGTTTTTTTATATCTAAAATTTGAGTCTCTAATATATCGGCTCTTTGATATTAAAATCCCCGCATCTAATTCTGGTCATGACGGTTCAAGTCCATTCCAAGAAAGAATTTTCATAAAAGAACAAGCTTAAAGCTAATTTTTCTATATCTAAAATTTAAGCTTCTTCTTTATCTAAAATTCAAGATCCTAATTTATTGTCTTTTTTACTCTCTTCCTTATTTTGAGCTCCTTAAATAATATTAATAACTCATCAATCTAACTCAATTCGTTGTTGTTGGTTTAAATGCCCTGATTGAGTTATTTAAATAGAACTCAATCAGTTTTTTTACTTTGTTAAGCAATTGATTTTCAGCGTATTTTTCCCTAGTGACGTTATTAATGACTTTATTTAGTGGGCTGTTTTATCAAAGCAGAACACTTTGATATAAGTGTTGTGAAATAAATTATTGTTTAATAAAGAATACGCTATTAGACATGTCTAGAATTTGTAGGTTTTAGCTGTGTAGGTTTCTTTTTTGCAAGGCTTTAGCGCTTGGAAGGTAAGTTGGTAGTTAATCAGTTGCTTTATCTAGTCACATAGTGTCGATTATTTTTACATTAAAATAGGTTTAATATAGTTTTTATTGCATAAAATTGAAAAATAGCCCGAAATAGGTGTCGGATTATTTTACTATATAAGTTGATCTCAACGAGTTAATTTAATTATCTTATTGAAAATAAACAGATATATATAACGGCACGAATTATGCTTAATACTCCTTTAGAGATGCCTAATAATAGTGTATGCATTACCTACTTATGACGGTAATAATTAAAAGGATAATATAATATGTTAACTTCAAAAAGATTGTTGATTGCTGTAACAACTAGTTTTTGCTTAATGTCAGCATTAATATCGACAACTGCACAAGCTTCTTTGATTACTTCAACACCAGATACTATCGTTAGTGTTTCATTAGACGGTGACCTTAATTCAGCTGGTTCTGTTAATAGTGGTTCATTATCTAATACTGAAATTATTGCACGTGAGCGAGGTAATCAATCTCAAGGAGGCTTACGCATTGCCACTTTTATTGATTTTGATTTAAGTAACTTAACGTCAGATGTCGTTAATGCTTCAACGTTCTCTGCATTGTTTGAAATTGATTTTGTTTCTCGTCTTAACACTATTAATGACTTAAGTGTTTTATTAGGACAAGTTGAAAGTGCATGGAGCGATGCTTCTGGTTCTTTACCTTTGTTTGAATACGCAAATTCATCAACTAGCCAATCTGTTGCTCTAGGTAACGTTAAAACAGATTCATTTGGCACTTACAGTGTTGATGTTACTAGTATTATCCAAGGTTGGGTAAACGGCGACTCAGAAAACAATGGTTTTGTTCTTTTTGGTGAAGAGCCTGTTTTCCAAGGCGCTGGATTTAATAACGCATCATTAGTTGTTGATGTGCCTGCACCAAGCACTATTGCTATTCTCGGCTTAGCGTTAGTTGGTTTTTCATTATCACGTAAAGCGAAAAAATAATGTTTAATCAATGCCTAGATCGATTTTTAGGTATTATTACTATTAGATATTATTAGCTAATGTAATTAAGTCGTTTAATAAAATAGCCTTTTAAAAAAGCATCAATCCTTGTGATTGGTGCTTTTTTTGTTTTAGCCCGTTTTTCTTTTGTGTTGAGGTTTCTTAAAAAAACATTAATGGCAGACATAACATAAACTTAGTTTTTGCGATGTATTTGCGCGGCTAAGCCTTTTTCTGGATCAGTAGCCCTGTGATTATCAAGACTAACCCAATGATAGTTGCAGGATAGATAGTTTCTCCAATGATTTGACTTAATAGCAGTAAAGAAACAAAGGGCGAGATAAAAATTAAATTACTTATTTTACTAGTGCTTTCTGCGTATTTAAGTGCGGTTAACCAAGCCACAAAAGCCAGACCCATTTCAAATAGACCGATGTAAGTTGCCCCCAACCAACCTTGCCAAGCAGTGATATTGATATCATCGAATATTATTACTGTCAGTAATACCATGGGTAAACTACATAAAAAGCATAATAATAAAGCAATCATAGAGTCAGCATCATTCTTACTATTAAATATCCAATAACAGGCCCACAGGATAGTGCTTAATAAAGCTAAAACAACACCCGTAGGGCTTTCAAAATCAAGCGCTAATAGATTGCCTTTGGTGGCAATAACCAATGCTCCTAAATACCCTAAGGTAATGGCGATAATGTCATTTCTACGTAATTTTTGCCCTAGTACTGGCACTGCTAATAACGAGAGGGTGATCGCCCAAGTATAATTTAGTGATTGTGCTTGTTGCGCAGGCAATAAATCATAGGCTTGGAAAAGCAGTAAATAATATAAAAATGGATTAATTGCACCCATTAAAAGATAGAAATAGGGTCTTTTAAAAAAACTCGTTTTAAGTAAAGTGATTTTATGTTGTCGGTAACAAATAAACAGCAAAACTAAGCTACTGACCAAGCTGGCTACAAGCAGCATTTGTAATGCACTAAAGTAAGTTAAAGTTATCTTAAACGCAGTGGCAACTGTCGACCACATCAATACTGCAAGTAGCGCAAATAGCGTGGCGGTTTTTTGGTTTTTGATCATGGCGGGTTACTCTATGGGATGCCTCTGTTAGACATTTGATGGTATTAATACGGAGAGACTTTAATTTGAAAGTTTTTATTCCCGCCTCATTTTAATTTCAAATTACTTTTACTTTAAAAAGCTAAACTTTAGAATAACTTAAAATCAACCTTGTGATTTTGAACACTTTTTTGTTAAATTATTGTTACTTTTATTTAGTGCTTTGATTAGTCAAATTTTTTCACTTATTTATTAAGAGCCGTTAGCACTTCTTTTCAAATTTATAATACCTTTACATTTGGGCTTGCTGATTTTTTCACCTTGGATGATAACGGGTATAGTAATATCGCTAGCTAAGTGATCTTATTGTTAGCTAGCTGAGTATTATTTAATGATTTTGCCTAGTTCGGTTGCAATAAATTCTGCTATCCAAGGTTGAGCAATAACTTTTGGGTGTAAACCATCACGCATCATCCATTCAGGTTTAGTGATCACATGCTCTAAAAAGAAGGGCATCAGTGGTACATTTTTCTGTTCGCTTAAGGCAGGATAAATACTAGAAAAAGCCTCACTATAGCGTTTGCCGTAATTAGTTGGGACTCGAATTTGCATTAAAATGGGTTGTGCATTTTGTGCTTGGATATTATCAATAATAATGCTTAAATTATTACTAACAATAGTGGGTGAAAAACCACGTAATCCATCATTTGCTCCCAATTCAATTAAAACAAAATCAGGTTGATGCTTTTTTAATAAAGCCGGTATACGTGCTAATCCATTACCGCTTGTATCTCCAGAAATACTGGCATTTACAACGGTAATTTCTTGATTTTTTTGTTTTAATTGTTCAGGTAATAACACTGGCCAGCTTTTCTCCACTGGCATTTGGTAACCGGCACTTAGGCTATCTCCTACAATCAGTAACGTGTTACTGTAAACCAAAGACGAAAATAGCAATGAGAATAATAAGGAAACGAGTTTAATCATGAGTCAATCCATTATAAGTGTTAAGAATATTACTAAATCAGTAATAAGTAATGATAACGAACTATCTATCCTAAAGGGGATTTCCTTTAACATCAATGCCGGTGAATCGGTTGCTATTATGGGAACCTCGGGTGCAGGTAAGTCAACTTTGATGAGTTTACTTGCTGGGCTAGACCAACCTACATCAGGTTCGATCACTCTCTTAGATTCAGAAATTTCAGCTATGGACGATGAACAAAGAGCTAAAATTCGTAGTGAATCAATTGGTTTTGTGTTTCAGAACTTCTTACTCATTCCCTCTTTGAATGCATTACAAAATGTCACTTTACCGATGGTATTACGTGGTAGTGAAGATGAAAGCAGTAATAATCAGAAAGCTAAACAACTTTTAAAAGAAGTTGGCTTAACAGGTCGTGAAACTCACTTACCCACACAGCTTTCAGGTGGAGAGCAACAGCGTGTAGCTTTGGCGCGTGCTTTTGTCACGGAGCCTAAAGTTCTTTTTGCCGATGAACCTACGGGCAATTTAGACCAACAAACCGCACAAAATATTATTGAGCTGTTGTTTAAAATGAATCAAGAGCAGGGGACAACACTGATTTTAGTGACCCACGATGCAAACCTCGCTAAGCGTTGCCAACGCACGCTGATTATTAACGATGGGCAATGTCAGGAAAGTGAATGAAAACCAATAAAATGATAATAAGCTGGAGCTGGCGAGAGATCTGGTTTGGGCAATTATGGCCAGTAATGGTGGCATTAACACTCATTATTGCCTGTGTGGTTGCTTTATCAACACTGGCGCTACGTGTTGAAAAAGTGATGACTAACCAAGGTCGCTCTTTATTAGCTGCAGATCTCGTATTTCGTTCCTCTAATCCTATTCCCGATACCTTGGTAGAACAGGCCAAGCAAGCAGGATTAACGGTTTCATCGCAAAGTCGATTCCAGACCATGGCATTTAGTGATTTGAAGATGCAGCTAGTAACAGTTAAAAGTGTTGAAACTAGTTATCCACTACGAGGAGTATTAAATTTATCCAATAAAAGTAATGATATCTCGCATCATGTGAACCCTGGAGAATTATGGATCGCACCACGTTTACTGTCTCTTTTAGATGCTGAAATAGGTGAGACCTTAGCCATTGGTGATGCAGATTTAACTATTACCGGATTAATTAAAGATGAGCCTGAATTAGCTTATAACCCTTTTAACAGCATTCCTAATCTATTTATTCATGCCAGCGATCTGGATAAAACTGGTGCAGTGCAGGTTGGGAGCCGTGTACGCTACCGGTTATTTATTAACGGAGACTTAAGCACATTAGCCAAATTGCAACAGGATTATGAATTACAAGCAGGTGAATCTTGGGTTGATCAAAGTAAAGAAAGTCGTGCTGCCGGATTGATGGAAAAAGCTAAGCAGTATTTATCATTAACCATCTTGATGGTGATCTTAATGGCTGCCGTTACCTTGATCCTAACTTGTTTACATTATGCTCGAAATCGTAGCGAAACCGTCTCCATGTTAAAAAGTATGGGGGCTAGTCGCGCTTGGTTACGAGTGTGGTTAAGTACACAAGTGCTGATCATGTTTGTTGTTGCTTTTGTTGTTGGTAGTGCTGCAGGATTATTACTAGAGTTCTTATTACGCCTACCATTGGTTGATATTTTACCTAAACAATTACCAACTGTTGGCTTACAACCATTTATGTTTGCTATCGGTGTGGCACTCTGTATTGGTTTGCCTGCATTATTGATCCCCTTAACTCGTCTGTTAGACGCACCTGCAATTAATGTTATTCAACAACAGGTGACCACACGTTATTCAAAAACGAGTTGGTGGTTACTACTCTTACCGATCACTGCCTTGGTGGTATTTTACGGTAGTAATAAATTAGTATGGATGGTGTTAATTGGTTTATTGGTGTTATTTGTTTTACTCGCATCACTCAGTTACGGGTTATTAAAAGCGCTAGGTAAATTGAAATGGCGTGCTGCATTTAGTTTAGCGTTAAGTCGTATCAACCGTTCACCTAAAAATAGCATGATGCAATTGGCTGCTTTATCGGGTTCATTGATGCTGGTGGCATTAATCTGGTTAATTAAAAGTGACCTATTAGGGGACTGGGAGCAGACGTTAGCTGCCGATGCACCTAATGTATTTGCTATTAACATTAGCCCTGAACAACAGCAAGGTTACTTACAACAGATCGATCAATTACAATTACCACGTAGTGAAGCTTTTGCAATTATTAGAGGCCGAATTACGGATATCAACGAAGTCAGCACTACCGAGCTCGCTATTTACCAAAATAAAGATGTGCGTATTCTAAAACGTGAAATTAACTTTACTTGGGCGAAACAGTTACCGGTCTATAACGAAGTGATTGCTGGAGAATGGACGGGAGAAAAAACCGTTTCTATCGAACAAGAGGTTGCCAGTGAGTTAGGGGTTACCTTAGGCGATAAGCTTACTTTTGAAGTAAATAGCCAACCCTTTACGGCGACGGTTAATTCTATTCGAGCGGTGGAGTGGCAAAGTTTAAAACCTAACTTCGTGTTTATTTTTAGCGAAGATGTGATTGCTGATTTGCCAACTACGTGGATGGTGAGCTTTAGAGCCGGACAAGATCAAACGCCATTAGTTAATGAACTTGCACGTTCATACCCAACGGTGACGTTATTAGATCTGCGTACCATGGCCGATAAAATACAGGGGTTATTAAGACAAATCTCATGGTCTTTGACTGGCCTTGCTGCTTTAGGTGTGATGGCGGGGATCTTATTAATCTTTACTTTATTGCGTCTAAGCTTGAGCGAACGTAAAAGAGAGATCACCTTATATCGTACTTTAGGCGCAAGCAAAAAACGTATTAGCCATACCTTATGGGCTGAATATGGTTTGTTAGCGGTTAGTGCTGGTTTTGTTGCCGCTATTGCTGCAGAGATTATATTAGCAAGTTTAATGACCTGGGGATTTGAATTACCGATACAGCTCCATCCGTGTATGTGGTTAACTCTTCCTCTTTTAGCGGTATTAATTGTATTTTTAAGTTTAAGTACAGTGATTAAAGAGCTATTGAAACCTTTAAGATAGGTTTAGCGTGCAATATATAGCCACATTATGAGCGTTATAGTGTGGTTATATTTACAGCGTGGCTATATGTACAAGTATTACTGAGAAAAATCATCGCTGGCAACCAGTCGGCTGCTGATTAGTTGCACATTTTTTCTAGCAATACGGCAAAAATTAATTTCATGAAGGGCTTTCATTGTATTGAGTTGAAGTTATTTTTTAATAAAGGATCATTGCACTAAAATAAGCGTGTTTTATAGTTGCACCTAAGTTGAAAAGTCCGTAAACTTCGGCCTTCACTTTACTGCTGAATTAGTGATCGGCAGTAATAATTAAAATAGGTTATTCACATAACCACAAAATATCGGAGTACGTTATGTCACTAAGTGCAGAACAGAAAGCTGAGATTGTAGCAAAATTTGGTCGCGCAGAAGGCGATACTGGTTCACCTGAAGTTCAAGTTGCATTGTACACAGTACAAATCAACCACCTTCAAGGCCATTTCAAAGAGCACATCCATGATCACCACAGCCGTCGTGGTCTATTACGCATGGTTAGTCAACGTCGTAAATTACTTGACTACTTAAAGCGTAAAAATGTTGCAGCTTACACAGCATTAATCGCAGAATTAGGTCTACGTCGTTAATTTCGACTTAAACACTGATTTCAAAAAGAGCCTAAGGGCTCTTTTTTTGTTTGTGTTCAGGTAAATTGATAGATAAATTTACCTGTTATCAAATAAACAAAATTCAAGTCCTATTTTTTATGATCAATATAGATATTTTTGATCTTAAATTAAGACAATAAAATGGTCGACTTAGCCTTAACAAGAACATTAGAATATTACAGTGATCTACTAACCATTTTACCCATAGGTATTTCAATAGGTACTTGGTAATATTGAAGTTAACTGGTACCGTTAAGCTCAATATATTAACGCCAAATGAAAATAAATATCTTAAGTTTATTGATTGGTATGACATCAACTCTTCTATACACAAAGCTTATATCGATTATATTAAATACGTGATTCTAGTCATAAATAGAATACTTATTTATTATGGTTGCTATTACCTAAGGGATTAAATTATGAAGCTAAATTCAATTATTAAAAGTACTTTACTGGCTGCTGCAGTCATCTCTACAGGTTTGCAAGCTAAACCTGTTTATGTTGCAACCACAGCGATTGTTGAACACCCTGCACTAGATGCAGTTCGAGACGGTGTTAAATTAGTATTAGAAGAAAATGGCTATACGGGTGACGAATTAAAATTCACTTACGAAAGTGCACAAGGTCAACCTGCTATTGCTGCACAAATTGCCCGTAAAATGGTCGGTGATGAACCTGATGTGATTGTTGCGATTGCAACACCTTCAGCGCAAGCAGCTGTGAGTGTAAGTCGTAATATCCCTGTTGTATTTTCTGCGGTAACGGATCCGATTGGTGCTAAATTAGTACCTACTTTAAAACAGCCTGGTAGTAATGTTACGGGTTTATCTGACATGGTGAATGTGAGACAACATTTAGCCTTGATCAAAGAGTTTGTACCTAACTTAAAAACAGTCGGTGTACCTTACAATCCAGGTGAAGCAAATTCAGTATCAAGTGTCGCTGCATTAAAGATTGCAGCAGCGGAAATGGGCATTGAAGTGATTGAATCTGCAGCGCCAAAATCTGCGGATGTAATGATCGCAACAAAACAACTGGTTGGTAAAGTAGATGCTATTTACTGCCCAATCGACAATACAATTATTAGTGCTGTTGAATCCGTTATTAAAGTGGGTATCGATGCGCAAATCCCTGTTTTTGCTGGTGATACAGATACCGTAGCGCGTGGTGCTGTTGCCGCTGTTGGTTACAACTACTTCGATTTAGGTCGTCAAACGGGTGATATCGTTGTGCGTATTCTGAAAGGTGAAAAAGCCGGCTCAATTGATGTCAAAATGGCGCAAGGAACTGACCTTTATGTTAACCCTAAAATGGCTGCAAAAATGGGTATAGAAGTACCTACTGCTGTACTTGCTCGTGCAACTAAAGTTATTAAATAAGAACGGAACAATATGTCACTTTTTTCATTTTTAGGTACGTTAGAAATTGGCCTCATTTACGGCTTAGTTGCCATTGGGGTATACCTTACTTTTCGTATCTTGGATTTTCCAGATCTAACCGTTGACGGTAGTTTTACACTCGGGGCTGCTGTGACAGCAACCCTGATTGTAATGGGCGTTAATGTTTTTTTAGCAACCGTTGCTGGCACCATCGCAGCCGCATGTGCAGGGTTAGTCACTGCATGGTTAAACTTACGTTTTGATATTCTACATTTGTTAGCCAGTATTTTAACCATGACAGCTCTGTATACGATTAACCTACGTGTAATGGGGAAACCAAACGTAGCATTAATCATGGAACCGACCATTTTAACGCCTTTCGAAGGCATATTTGGTCTGCCTGATATGTATATGCGCGTTATATTTGTAGCTGTTTGTGCGTTGATTGGCGGGTTATTAGTCGCTTGGTTCTTAAAAACACAATATGGATTAGCAATGCGCGCTGTAGGCTCTAATAAGCGTATGGCACAAGCCAATGGTATTGTGGTCAAGCAAAAAGTTTATGCTGGATTAGCACTTTCCAATGGATTAGTGGGATTAGCTGGCGCATTGTTTGCTCAAACCAATGGCTTTGCCGATTCTACTATGGGTATTGGTACCATCGTGGTTGGTTTAGCCGCAGTAATAATTGGTCAATCATTGTTTGCTAGCCGTTCAATGTATGTGATCGTATTAAGCTGTATTGTTGGTTCTGTATTGTATCGACTAGCTGTTTCTATGGCTCTTAATGCTGATTTCTTAGGTTTTAGTGCGTCAGATTTAAACTTGATCACGGCAGTACTGGTTGCCTTGGCATTGATCTTTCCTAAGCTACGTAATGAATGGAAAGCTAAACAAGCAGCGAGGAAAGAAGCATGATTAGTTGTAAAGAGTTACACGTTACGTTTAATCGTGGTTTACCCACTGAAAAGTTAGCATTACGTGGTATTGACTTAACCATACCGCAAGGTGAATTTGTTACTGTTATTGGTTCTAACGGTGCTGGTAAATCAACACTGTTAAATACAATTGCTGGTGATATCAATAGTACCAAAGGGCAAATTCTATTTGGTGAGCGTGATGTAACTAAAGTACCTGCAACGGGAAGAACTGCAGATATTGCACGTGTTTTTCAAGATCCATTAGCAGGAACTTGTGGTGATTTAACCGTTGAAGAAAACATGGCATTAGCTTATGGCCGCGGCAAAAGAGGACGTCTTTCACCTGCACTAAACACTAAAACACGAGAAATTTTTCGTGAACAGTTAGCGCGTTTGAATTTAGGCATTGAAGACCGTCTAGAAAGTCAGATGGGGTTATTATCTGGTGGTCAACGTCAATCGGTGAGCTTATTGATGTCGGCTCTACAGCCAAGCACTATTCTGTTATTAGACGAACACACCGCAGCATTAGATCCAAAAACAGCGGCATTAATCATGGATATCACCTCACAAATCATTGCTGAAAAGCAATTAACCGTGATGATGGTAACCCATTCAATGCGTCAAGCGTTAGACCATGGCTCTCGTACAATCATGTTGCATGAAGGCAAAATTATCTTTGATTTAGCTGGCGAACAACGTGCTAATTACGAAGTGAAAGATTTATTAAATCTATTTGCCCAAGCACGTACAGATGGTGAAGAGTTAGATGATGATAAATTATTGTTAGGTGCTTAACTACTCGCTGAGTCTAGCAATATTAATACTGATATAAAAAAGAGCCGCAAGGCTCTTTTTTTGTTTTGACTCATCCTAAATAAGCAGACACTTTTCTACCAATCAAAATATAATATTAAGTCGTTAACATGAACAATGATATAAAATTTAAGGCGATAAACATTCGTTTGATTCATTGTGTTAATTCCCTATCAATAGGTCTAAAAACAAGTCTTCCCCTTGAAATAGTTATTTCCTATTAAATTCTACTATCTAGTCTGATATCACAATTAAAGAAGATTGCTAGTTGCCCACAGATAGTATTGTACTGAAGACCTCTTCTTCGTCTTTATAAAGTAGTTGTAAAGTTATTTTAAAGTGATTGTGAAGTATCGATTTGACCATAGTATTTTCAACTTTTTACTTAGGATATATTTACCACACTGTTTATTGATTTTTACACCTTGAATAGCATTTGGGTAGGAATTAATTAGTCATTTCTAATGAATTAGATAATTGATTGACTATCTAAAATAACCAGCTAATTTCATAAAACCACTTTTTAATAGGGGTTTTTGTGAGGCAGCTTAAACTTATATCTCAACTGTTTTTTTTTGCTAATCAATGTTGATGTAAATCAAACCTAATATTTCAATTCATACTTATTCTGATTGCAATGTCGTTTACTTAAAATATGGATTGAAAATGCAAATTAAAAAACGCTATTTGTTTGGCTTATTATGCTTAGCGGTTTTGGTAGGTTGGATCTCTTTGAGCGGTACTGTTTACATAATGGGTAAAACCTCTTCGACAGAGTTTTGTATTTCATGCCATACCATGCAAGTGCCCTATGAAGAATACCAAAGCTCAGTTCACTTCAGTAATGCTAAAGGAATTAGAGCAGAGTGTGAAGATTGCCATATTCCCAAACAACCTATCGATTATCTGATTACTAAAATCCGTGCCACAAAAGATGTTTATCATGAGTTTGTTACAAGAAAAATTGATACGGAAGAAAAGTATGAAAATCAACGTTTAGCAATGGCTGAAATGGTTTGGGGGCACATGCGTGATAATGACTCTGCAACCTGTCGTTCATGTCATACATTTGATGCTATGGATACCTATGAACAATCAGAAGATGCAGTAAAAATGCATAAATATGGACAAGAAAACAATTTAACCTGTATCGACTGCCATAAAGGAGTTGCTCACTTTCCCCCTGTTGTAGAAATGGATTCTGAAGCCCTTGATAAACTGCTTAGTGAAGCAAAAAACACAGTGCCAGCAGCTAAGGAAGTTTTCACTGTTGAAGCTGTTGAGATGGGGGATTTAGGAACAATTAGACCCGCAGTGAAATTAGAGGTTATTAAATTCGAAAATATGAAACGTCAAGTCAAGGTTGCTGGGTATCAAATGAAAGGAGCGGAGCAAGTTATCTATATGGATGAAGGTAAGCGTTCAATTATTGCTTCTTTAACAAGCTCTGGTGAAGAAAAATTAGTTACCGGTGAGTTTAATAGTGACGAATACGGTAATGAATGGCGTACGGCTGAAATAACGGCGCTTATTGATGCACCAGTTTTGTCTTCTGTTACATCACTTTGGAGATATGCAGAAGAACTTAATAATGTTTACTGTTCTGCGTGCCACGCCAAAATTCCAGCTGCTCATTTTACAGTTAATGCTTGGGGTCCTGTAGCAAAAGGGATGGGAGCACGAACAGATATCTCTAATTTCGACCTAGAAGTTTTAACCAAATACTTCCAAAACCATGCAAAAGATATGGTTGATGGAGCTCATTAATCACAATATCGTAAGGAAATATTTATGACAGATTTAGATCGTCGTAGCTTTCTCAAAAAAGCAGTTGTAATGGTGGGAGCTATCGCCATTTATTCTATAATACCTATTCCAGCACATGCGAAAAAGCAAGGCAAAGGCTTGCTTACTGCATCGCGTATGGGGCCTTTATACACGGTAGTTAAGGATGGAAAACTTGTCGCTACTGAAGGTGCATTACCAAAAACGGTTCCTAACAGTCTACAACTGACTGGGCCGGATCAAGTGCATACTAAAGCACGTATTAAATATCCGATGGTACGTAAAAGTTATTTAGAAAATCCTGAAAATCCTGCTCGTCCACGTGGTGATGATGAATATGTAAGGGTCTCATGGGATGAGGCTCTTAAGTTGATTCATCAACAACATCTCCGTATTCGAGGAGAGTTTGGTAATGAGTCAGTATTTGCAGGAGCTTATGGTTGGCGATCTTCTGGTGTTTTACATAAAGGGCGTGAGTTATTACGTCGTTACATGAGTTTAGCTGGTGGTTATACAAGTCACTTAGGTGATTACTCTACTGGGGCAAGCCAAGTCATTATGCCACATGTTATGGGATCTATAGAGGTTTACGAACAACAAACAACGCATCCTGTTGTATTAGAAAGTTCTGATGTTGTAGTGCTTTGGGGAATGAACCCAATGAACACCCTGAAAGTCGCTTGGACCTCTAACGAAAACTCCGGCATCGAATTTTTTAGCCAGCTTAAAGATTCAGGTAAAAAATTAATTTGTATCGATCCTATGCGGTCTGAAACGATTGAATTTTTTGGTGATAAAGCAGAATGGATAGCACCTCACCCTTATACAGATACCGCAATGATGATGGGGGTCGCACACGCGCTTGTTAATAGTGGTAAACACGATAAATCCTTCCTTGATAAATATACGGTGGGTTATGACAAGTTTGAAGATTATCTGCTTGGCAAAACGGATGGTGTTGAAAAAACGACTGCCTGGGCTGAATCAATTTGTGGTGTACCTGCAAAACAACTTGAACAATTAGCTGAAGTATTCAGTGCAAATCGAACTTTATTAATGTCTGGTTGGTCTATGCAGCGTCAACAATATGGTGAACAACGTCATTGGATGCTGGCCACACTTGCATCAATGCTTGGTCAAATTGGTATGCCAGGTGGTGGTTTCGGTCTTTCTTACCATTATTCAAATGGTGGTAATCCTACACGTGATGCAGCTGTTTTGCCTGCGATGGGAGCAACTGTTGGTAAATCAGGACTATCAGGTGCACACTCTGGTTCAAAAGAAGCAGTCAATGCAATTCCTGTCGCGCGTATTGTTGAGGCGATTGAAAATCCGGGCAAGAAATACATGCATAATGGTAATGAATTAACTTTCCCTAATTTGAAAATGGTTTGGTGGTCCGGTGGTGGTAATTTTACTCACCATCAAGATACACATCGTTTAATTAAAGCATGGCAGAAACTTCAGTTGTCTGTTGTTTCAGAAATATACTGGACAGCTGCAGCGAAACATGCGGATATAGTACTACCAATTACAACATCATTTGAACGCAATGATATGACAATGACAGGCGATTATTCTAATGCTCAATTAGTGCCAATGCCGAAAGTTGTTGAACCACAGTTTGAATCCTTAAGTGACTTCGAAGTGTTTGCAAGAATGTCTGAGCTGCTAATGCCTGGCAAAGGGCGTGCAATCTTTACTGAAGATAAAGAAGAGATGGATTGGCTTAAATACTTCTATGATGAAGCTGCAAAAGGTGGCAAACGTCTTCGAATTCGTATGCCTAAGTTTGGTCAATTCTGGGAAAAAAATGAGTTGATTGAAATGAAACCGAATAAAAAGAATATTAAATTTGTTCGCCATGAAGCATTCCGCAAAGATCCTATAATGAATCCTCTTGGAACGCCATCGGGGAAAATAGAAATTTATTCTAAAACGATTGAAAAATTTGCTTTAGATGATTGCCCTCCTCATCCAACTTGGTTAGTACCAGGGGAATGGGCAGGTAATGCTAAAAAAGGTCAACTGACCCTAATTTCATCACATTCTGCAGATCGACTACATAGTCAGTTCAACTATGCAAAACTTCGTGAAAATTATGCGATTGCTAACCGTGAACCTATTTCAATAAATGTTGAAGACGCAAAAATGCGTGGCATTAAAAGTGGCGATTTGGTGCGTGCATTCAACGACCGTGGGCAGATCTTAGTAGGGGCCTTGGTTTCAGATGGAATTAAGCAAGGTACTGTTTGTGTTCATGAAGGTGGATGGCCTGACTTGGATAAAAACGGACTTTGTAAAAACGGCGGAGTAAATGTATTAACAAGAGATATTCCAACTTCTCGTTTAGCAAATGGTTGTGCTGCCAATTCTTCTCTCGTCAGTATTGAGAAATATACTGGTGTAGGACCAGAGTTGACTGCATTTACACCACCTAAAAATGCTTAGATTTAACGTTTAAATAAACAAAAATAGCCCTGTCGATTCACAGGGTTATTTTTTATAAAAATTTAAAGTGAAAAATTGATTTAATAAACATTACTTACGCTTTTCTTGCTTATTTTGTAACCCAATGTTCTTTTGCTAACTTGAAAGTGAGGTTAAATATCTTTGTTGTTAACGGTTAAGCTATTTCATTGAATGTAAACCAATCATATTACCTTCAGAATCTAGCACTAAACAAATAAACCCGTACTCACCTATATCCATTTTAGGCCGTTGTATCGAACCGCCTGCCGCTTTTGCTCTTTCAGCCTCAATAGCACAATCATCACATGCAAAATAAACAAGGGTGCCGCCTCCTCCTGCAATAACATGTTCCATTTTAACTAATGCGCCAGTAGCACCATATTTTTCCATATCAGAAGGGAAAGCCAGCATCTGAATACTTGAGTCATTAGGATCACCTAGTACTTCTAAATTAACCTCAAACACAGGCTCATAAAATGTTTTAGCTCTGGTTAAATCATCGACATAAATTTCAAACCAACCGACTGGGTTCATGGACATACTTTTCTCCTTAGTGACAATTTACTTTCTAAAAAATTAACGTAATTGATAACCTAAATAATAACCAACAAAGGGTAACTAAGAACAAGGGCTAACAAGCAAGGGATATACTTTATGTAAACTTAGGCTTGTTTAAAGAGAGGGTGACGACAAAAATTCAATTTTTAGACTTTATAGGTAAATGACTTTATAGGTAAATGACTTTATAGGTAATGGGTTAAATATAATATGAACATAATAAATTGAAACTAGTAATATTGTTTCTTTTAATAATTACAAATTGAATTAGGAAGAGTAATGCGCCCAAGTGAACAATTAAAACAAACGTGTATTGACGATTGGTCAGCAGCAACAAACCATGCTTTTTGTGCTGAACTTGCAGATGACAGTCTGCCATTAGATAAAATGAAAATTTATTTAGCTCAAGATTATACTTTCATTGATAACTTTGTACGCTTAGCGGCTTCTGCTATACACCATGCTCCAACTCTTCCTGACCGTTTGCCATTAGCCCATTTTCTAGGGAATATCGCAGGTCCGGAGAATACCTATTTTCAACGATCTTTTGATATCTTAGATGTTGCTCAATCTGAACGAGTCACCCCTGAACCATTAAAACCAACCCGTGATTTTCAAGCGTTAATGCTAAAAGCGGCTAACAGTGGTGAATACGGAAATATGATCGCAGTATTGTGTGTTGCCGAGTGGGTGTACTTAAGTTGGGCACAACCTGTTTTTGAACGTACAGATTATGCTGAATTGATTAAAACATTACCCTTCTATTTTGGAGAATGGGTTGCCTTACATTCTGGTGAATATTTTGAATCGGTAGTTGAGCATTTACGTTCTCAACTAGATACTGCATTTAATAATGCAGATGTCGAGCAACAACAAACAATGCAAGATTACTTTCAACAAGCGGTGTTATTAGAAAAACAGTTTTTTGATGTTTGCTATAAATAATAGCTATCTATAATTATTTTCAATAATAGTCACCAAAAAACAGTCATTAACAATAGCCACCAATACATAGTCGAGGTGTGTTGGTCTTACGCTTTACATTAAGCTCAATGTCCAAATATTGATAGTGAGCTTTTACTTCTTCACATCACCAAAAATAATATCTCGATGATTCTCAACCCATAATTCATGCTTTGCCATTACTTTAGTAAACATCGTGCTTTGTAAATATTGATTTAACCACGCGCGAAGTTTGGGGTAGGGTGATTGTTGATACCATTGACGTTCTACTTTCGAAAACTGGCGAACAAAAGGCATCAAGGCAATATCTAATAAACCTTCGTGCTCAGAGCTTAAAAAAGCGTGTTGAGATAAACGTACTTCTAATTTTTGCAAATACACTTCACAGGCTTGTCGGCGTTCAACAATATTGGTTTCTTGATAACGTTTGGCAAATTTATAGGCCTCAACCGCTACAAAAAAGTGTTTTTCAAAGTCATCAATAATTGTAATAACTTCTGCAAGAGGCTCGTTACCTTGAGAGGATAACAAATGACTTGGGTCGCTGTCCTTGAGTACCTTCAACATAATATCGAGACTTTCTTCAACTACTTCTGTGTCTATTCCATCTACTTGAGAAACCAACATCGGCACGGTGCCTTTAGTTGATAGTGCGAGCATTTCAGGTGGTTTGTTGTTTAATTTAATCGCGCGTATTAATACTGGTTGTTTGGATTTAAAAATCGCAATACGTGCACGCATTGCATAAGGGCAATGTTGCAGTGAATAAAGTATCGGCATGTTGGAGTATTGTGTGGTCATTAATAGGCTCAATTAAACAGACGTAAATTGGTCATATATTACCTGTACTCTGTTAGCTGAGCTAGTATCGAAAAATAAAGTCGGTGTTGTATTCACTTATTTGTACACTTTTTAATACATTTAATCCGTGTCTGTTAATTTTTGATTCTATAGGTTTGTTTATCTTAAAATATTCATCTAAAAAATTTTAAAAGCGCGTTGCTTGACGTATACTGTCGGCGCGATAAAAAGCAAAATGAAAATAATACTATTAAAGGAAAAAAAATGACTCCTATTGTAAAAAGTTTCCAGTATGGCGAACATACGGTAACACTAGAAACCGGCGTAATTGCACGTCAAGCAACTGCGGCTGTAATGTGTAGCATGGACGATACTTGTGTATTCGTTTCTGTTGTTGGTAAAAATGCAGATGATCAAGAGCGTGATTTCTTCCCTCTGACTGTTAACTACCAAGAAAAAACATACGCTGCTGGTAAAATCCCAGGTGGTTTCTTCAAACGTGAAGGCCGCCCATCTGAAGAAGAAACGTTAATTGCACGTCTTATTGACCGTCCAGTTCGTCCTCTTTTCCCAGCTGGTTTCAAAAACGAAGTACAAGTGATTGCAACTGTTGTTTCAATCAACCCAGAAGTTAACCCAGATATCGTTGCTATGATCGCAACATCTGCGGCACTGTCTATCTCTGGTATGCCTTTTAACGGTCCTATCGGTTGTGCTCGTGTTGGTTACAAAGAAGGTCAATACCTACTTAACCCAACTAAAACAGAATTAGAAACAAGTGATCTTAACCTTGTTGTATCTGGTACTGACAACGCAGTATTAATGGTTGAATCAGAAGCCGCTATCCTAAGCGAAGACGTAATGTTAGGCGCTGTAGTATACGGTCACGATGAGCAACAAGTTGTTGTTGAAGCAATCAAAGAGTTCGCTGCAGAAGTTGCACGTCCTAAATGGGATTGGTCTGCACCAGTTCGTAACGAAGCATTAGATGCTGCGATTGCAACTGAAGCACAAGCGCGTTTTGAACAAGCTTACCAAATCAGTGATAAAGGCGAGCGTTACGACGCAATCAAAGCTATCACTACTGAAGTTAAAGAAAAATTATTAGCTGAAGACGAAGCATTAGTAGCTAAACAAGTAGGCGAATACCTACATGATTTAGAAAAAACTGTTGTACGTACGCGCATCATTAAAGGTGAGCCACGTATCGATGGTCGTGATCCTGAAAGCATCCGTGCACTTGACGTACGTACTGGTGTTTTACCACGTACTCACGGTTCTGCTTTATTTACACGTGGTGAAACTCAAGCATTAGTGACAGCTACGCTTGGTACACAACGTGATGCACAAATCATCGACAGCCTAATGGGTGAGAAGAAAGATCACTTCTTATTACATTACAACTTCCCTCCATACTGTGTAGGCGAAACTGGTTTTGTTGGTTCACCTAAACGTCGTGAAATTGGTCACGGTCGTCTAGCTAAACGTGGTGTATTAGCAGTAATGCCTTCTGTTGAAGAATTCCCATACACAGTACGTGTAGTATCGGAAATCACTGAATCTAACGGTTCATCTTCAATGGCTTCTGTTTGTGGTTCTTCTCTAGCGCTTATGGATGCTGGTGTTCCACTTAAAGCATCTGTTGCGGGTATCGCGATGGGTCTAGTTAAAGAAGGCGAAGAGTTCGTTGTTCTTTCTGATATCTTAGGTGATGAAGATCATCTTGGTGATATGGACTTTAAAGTAGCGGGTACAACTAACGGTATCACTGCTTTACAAATGGATATCAAAATTGAAGGTATCACACGTGAAATCATGCAAATTGCTTTAAACCAAGCAAAAGCTGCACGTTTACACATTCTTACTGTAATGGATGAAGCAATTTCTGAAGGTCGTTCTGACATTTCTCAGTTTGCTCCACGTATTCACACACTGAAAATCAACACTGATAAAATCCGTGATGTTATCGGTAAAGGCGGCGCAGTTATCCGTGCTCTTTGTGAAGAAACAGGTACAACTATCGAAATCGAAGATGACGGTACAGTTAAAATTGCTGCAACTTCTGGTGAGCAAGCTGAAGATGCAATCAACCGCATTAAAGCACTTACAGCTGAAGTTGAAGTAGGTACTATCTACCACGGTAAAGTTGTACGTCTAGCTGACTTCGGTGCTTTCGTTAACATTCTTCCTGGTAAAGACGGCTTAGTTCACATCTCACAAATCTGTGAAGAGCGTGTTCAAAAAGTATCTGATTACCTTAAAGAAGGTCAAGAAGTTAAAGTTAAAGTACTAGAAGTAGATCGCCAAGGTCGCGTACGTCTTTCTATGAAAGAAGCAGCAGATAAAGTTGAAGCAGCTCCAGCAGCTGAGTAATTTTTTCTAAGCACTATCTAGATATTATTAAGCAAGCTTCGGCTTGCTTTTTTTATACCTGTAAGAAAGTGTTTGGTGTGGTTTTAGTTATGTTGCTTGAGGGTTAACTCGTCTGCGCTCGTCGAGGCTTTAAGTTTGTTTATCACTTGGTATTCCGCCCTAACGGCGTGTTACTTTCTTTTGCATGCCCAAAAGAAAGTAACCAAAGAAAAAGGCACACCGAGTCGCTTTCTAATCCAACCAATCAATCACTTTCTTAACGCACCGGTTCATACGCACATCCATGTGCTAAATGAACTTACAGCAAACGTCCTGTTTGCTGTTGCTGAAAGTTATTCCTTGTTTGGGAAAGCTCAACGGTGGGTAGTTGTAGCCATGTTGAGTTTTACTTCGTCTGCGCTCGTCGAGTCATTTAGAATGTTACTTGCTTTAATTTCGCCCTGTCGGCGAGTAACTTTCTTTTGCTGCCCAAAAGAAACTCACGAAAGAAAAGGGCACACCGAGTCGTTTTCTAATCCAACCAATCAATAACTTTCTTAACGCGCCAGTATCATATGCACATCCATGTGCTAAATGAACTTACAGCAAACGTCCTGTTTGCTGTTGCTGAAAGTTATTCATTGTTTGGGAAAGCTCTACGGTGTAGGAGTTGCAGACTTGTCGATTTTTTGGGATAATTTTTTCAATCAAATAGAATAGCGCTTCATTGATTTTACAACAAAGAAACATATGCTTATTTATATACTCTAGGATTTTGCAATCTTTCCGTCGTAAATACTGAATTTTGTCATCTTTCTACATGACTTATATTTCATCTTTCATTTTAAATTGTTGATTAAAATGATAATTGCAGTAGTCTAAATCTATTATTAATCATTTGATGTTTGCCATCTTTCCGCTGGAAAGGTGACATTTTGTTATCTAATAAGATGTTAGGCATCAGGAAGTGTATGAGCGAATATAGAACGATTGACGAATACGATGAAATCAAAGACGCATTAGTAAATATATGCGGTTTATTACTATTCGAATTCGCTAAAGAAGATCATCTTGATACCAAAGACATCATTTTGCGCAATTTCTTGGCTAAGTCGGCAATGAGTTTAAAAGGTGTATTTTCTCTTTGGGGTATGCAGAATTATCAGGATTGTTGGGCTATTTACCGGTTACAAATGGATCGACTTTTTCATTTAGAGCATATAGCTAAAAATGATGAATTTGAATTATTTGATGACTGGTCTATTTATAAAAAAGCCCAAGCTAATAATCTAGCAAAAAGCGATAATAGATTCCCGATTGAGCAAACATCTCAAGTCTATTTTTTTCCTGAAAGTATGTCGGAAAGAGTCAAATTACTTCTTAAAAAAAAACCAAAATGGCGTAGACCGAAAGCGGAACAAGTTGCAAAAGAGATGGGTATGGATTTTTTGTACAAATTTGGTTATGACCTTGCTTCAATGCATGTTCATCCGATGTCCTGTGATGGTCAGCAAGATTATTTTACAATTACTGGAATAGAGTCCCAAGAAGATTTTCCAACACAGATAAGTGTATTACACAACTCAATCCTAACTACGACTATGATTACCCAAGATGTATTCAATCATAGCTCCTTTGCGTGGATAACAGTTCTATGGGACTTCGTTGAACAAATTCGAGACGCTATAAATACGGGGAATAAATCGTATCAGTTTACTTATTTGAAAATCGTTAATGCGGTAGAAGAAAAACGCATTCTAAAGCAGTCAAATGCCTAATCAGGTAGCCGGAAGTATCTAAGCTTCAGCCCCACACCACCCTGCATACGGCTCATCTCATGATGAATAGTGAATATTAATCCATAAGTCTTATAATGACATCTAACCTTGTCTGGCTAAAAATGCATTACTGATCGCTATATTGATCCCTTTGGTTTTAGAACTACGACAAGAACCTTTGCTGCTACTTTTTATAAATTCACTGGCACTGGAAATAGCTAAACGTTCACTGGCTCCCAATTTGATCAATGATCTCACTTTCGTGCTTGGTTTTCGCCATTGTCCTACAGGTAAGGAATGTGGTTAAGTGTTAAAGATGTCGAAACAACAGATCGACATTATGTTCACTACTTAGGGGATTTAAAAGATTGCCGTGTTTCCTGCTGCAAACTCAATACATGAAAATAAAACCCACAAAACAGGGCGGCAGGTTAAGTTTGAAACGAATACTAAAGGAAAAGCTATCTCATATACCGATAAAATACGGATTAAAATCGACAGTGTCCTGGCAGGCGAGCCCTATCTCAGTAAACAAGACAAACGACTATTGAGTCTACTTTCTTTAAAGTCAGGAACGGTAATATTACGGTGAATAAAGAGCTGAATAAGTTCACGCTGCGCAGCCCAGAAAAAGTGAATACGCAATTGCAAGTGGTTTACCTTGTTCATACTGTTAATTATAACGACGAGAAGTTAAGGAATAGTTTACATTAAGCCAAGGGTTATGCCCTTAAACCACACCAATCCAACCTCATAAACGCTCTTACAACTCAATTTAATCAATCATTTATTGAAAAGTGAATAATCTATTTGAATATCAAGTAAATATAAAATACTGTGTTTTTATAATTAAAATTCAGGCTGAGAACGAGAAATTCTACAGCCTCGTTAAATGTACGGAGTAAGTATGGAAGATGGATTCGGAGATTGGAGAATTGCGGCAGTAACAACAATTACCGCTGATGTACCAGCTGCATTTTTAGGCGGACCTTCTCATAAAGCTGGTACCCCTCTATTTCAATCTTGCTTAGTTCAAACAGAAGATAATCTGAATATTGGTTTTACTCTCCCAAGTTCCACTGCTATGGCTTTAAATATTGCGATAAACGCAGCGTTAAATGCTGAACGCTGTAAAGCAAAAATAGAATATTCAAAAGTACTCACGCCTCAGGGCGATGGTCTTGCTGTTAAACATGAAAATGATGATGCGTTATTCGACTATTTTGAACAATGTATGATAGCCGTAACATTCGCATTTCAGGCCGTCGAAGTATTTTGTAACCATACAATTGCGAGAGAATTAAACGAAGCTATAGAAGTAAAGCGTAGAAAAAAGAGAGTGACACTGTCGCCTCTAGAGCTTGAAAGGCAATTATCAACCGAAGAAAAAATATCTATAATATTACCCCAAATTAAAGGGGTACCTACACCAAAAGGTAAAAAGCCGTGGGAGGCTTTTAAAAATCTAAAAGTCGCTAGAGATTCAACAATCCACATGAAAAACATGGATCAACAAGTAATCGATAAAGAGTCATTGTTTTTCCAGTTTTTAAGTAAGGACTGTGAAACATTTCCTCAAGCAGCAATTGCTATGATTCATTACTTTTTAAAAGGTAAAGAACCACGATGGCTACAAAAATTAATATAGTTGTATTCACACTTAACTAGCCATTTAACAGGACAAAATACAGTTGGCTATTTTCGTTCCTCAAATATTTTAGCCAACTGTATTTTGCCCGTTAATAGGGG